>JBAXRC010000464.1:0-2265 GCA_037131415.1 bacterium
GTCACCGCCTGGATGGAAAGTGCGGCCCCGCCGCGGGCATCGCCGTCCAGCTTTGTCAGGATCAGCCCCTTCAGGTCAAGGGCCTTGTGGAACACCTCCGCCACATGCACAGATTCCTGGCCGATGGCGGCATCCACCACCAGCACGGTATTGCGGCATTTGACCGTCTCGCGCAACTCCTTCAATTCCTGAACCAGCTCATCATCAATCTGGAAACGGCCGCCGGTATCAAACAGCACCACATCCCGGCCGGTCAGTTCAGCCTTGTCAAGGGCACGCCGCCCCAGCGCGGGAACCGTCTCCCCCTTTTCAGGGGAAAGCATATCCACGCCAATCTGTCTGGCAAGCACCGCGAGCTGATCCACGGCCGCAGGACGCCGGATATCCGCGCCCACCAGAAGAACATTCTTTCCATCCTTCTTCCACAAGGCGGCCAGTTTGGCAGACGTGGTGGTCTTACCGGATCCGTGGAGCCCCACGAGCATCACGGGCGCCGGAAGGGGATTAAGTTCCAGGCGTCGATTTTCTCCGGCGCCGAGCAATGTCACCAGTTCGTCATGCACCCGCTTGACAACCTGCTGTCCGGGCGTGATGCTGTGAAGCACCTCCTCGCCCAGGCATTGCGCGCTGACGCGGGCCACAAAGTCACGGGCCACCTCAAAATTGACATCCGCCTCAAGAAGCGCCATGCGGACATTCCGCATGGCGTCCCGGACATTCTCCTCGTTGAGCCGGCCGTAGCCGCGAAGCTTGCGGAATACTGATTCAAGCGAACTGGTCAGGGAATCAAACAAAGCCGCCCCCTTACGCCTTGACCTTGCCGGTAGGCCGGAACACCAGTCCACCGTCACCCTTGATCACATCCACCGTCCCTGAATTCTTCAGGTCGCCCCTCAATATCTCCTCAGCCAGCGGATCCTCCAGGTACCGTTGCACCGCACGCCGCAGGGGACGCGCCCCCATGGAGAGGTCAAATCCCTTGTCCAGCAGGAATCCCTCCGCCTCGGCCGTCAGGACCAGCTTGATTCCCTTTGTTTCCAGCCGCGCCTTGACCTTGCGGATTTCCAGCTCCAGGATGCGGACCATTTCGGGGCGCGCAAACTGGCGGAAGACCACGATTTCATCCAGTCGGTTGATGAACTCAGGCTTGAACAGCCGCTTGACCTCCTCCAGCATCCGGGCCTTCAGGGCTTCGTAATCCATTCCGGAGCCCGACTCCGTGAATCCGAGCCCGCTCTTGCGGATGTAATCGGCCCCCAGATTGGTAGTCAGGATAATGACGGTGTTCCGGAAATCCACATTCCGCCCGGCGCTGTCGGTCAACCGTCCCTCTTCCATGATCTGGAGCAACATGTGCATGACGTCGGGATGCGCCTTCTCGATCTCATCGAACAGCACCACGGAATACGGGCGGCGCCGGATTTTCTCCGTAAGCTGCCCCCCCTCATCGTACCCCACATAGCCGGGCGGCGAGCCCACCAGGCGCGAGACGGTGAATTTCTCCATGTACTCCGACATGTCGAGCTGGATCAGTGAATTGGCATCATCAAACATGAACTCCGCCAGCGTTTTAGCAAGCAGCGTCTTGCCGACGCCTGTCGGGCCCAGGAATACAAACGACCCGATTGGACGCCGGGGATCCTTGAGGTCGGCCCGCGACCGACGCAGCGCCTTGGAGATGGTGACAATGGCATCCCGCTGCCCGATGACAGTCTTCTCCAGCTCCATTTCCATGTTGAGCAGGCGGGTCAGTTCCTTGCCCTCCATCTTTTTGAGCGGCACACCAGTCCATTTGGAGACGACCGCCATCACATCCTCTTCGGTTACCTTGACTTTTTTCTTCTTGGCGGACTCCTGCCATTTCTTGACCGTTGCCTCCAAAGCGTCGCGTTCCCGCTTCTCCAAGTCGCGCAACCGGGCGGCATCCTCGAAAACCTGGCCCTTGATCGCCACCTCTTTCTCCAGGCGGATCTTCTCGATCGCCTGCTCCTTCTTGCGGAGTTCGGGGGAGCGGGTCGTCGCCAGGATGCGCGACCGGGCGCCTGCCTCGTCAATGGTGTCAATCGCCTTGTCCGGCAGGTGACGCCCGGACAGATACCGGTCGGTTAGCCGGACAGCGGTCTCGATGGCCTCGTCGGTGATCCGCACATTATGATGCTCCTCGTATTTATGGCGGATCCCCTTGAGGATCCGGATGGCATCGTCAATGGAGGGCTCCGGCACCTTCACGGTCTGGAACCGGCGCTCCAGAGCGGCATCCTTCTC
>JBAXRC010000465.1:0-2253 GCA_037131415.1 bacterium
CTCCACCATGTTGGCCAGCACCGCCGTTTGCTCTTGGTTCTGGCGCGCCGTGGACCGGATCCGCTCCGTAAGATGACCCGCCATCTGGTTCATGGTCCGGGCCAGCGCCCCCAACTCAGCGGTATCGGGAACCGGAACCCGCGCCGTCAACTCCCCCTGGGCAAACTGCTCCGACACCTGCCGCATATATTCCAAGGGACGGGTAATCCGGCGCGACAGCACCAGGGCAAAAAAGACAAAGAGGGTCGCCACCGCAACCCCGCCAATGGCAAAATGACGGTAAAACCTGCTCAACGTCCCATCAATCACGGCCAGAGGAAGGGCTGTTCGCACCACCCCCACCACTGCCCCTTTTTGCCAGATCGGGATGGCCAGATACATGAGGCGCCGCCGCAATGTGTCGCTGTACCGAATGGATTGCCCCTTCTCTCCGGCCAATGCCGCAGCAATCTCGGGGCGGTTCCGGTGATTTTCCATGACCGCCGGATCTTCATCGGAATCCGCCAACACAACACCATCCGGCCGAACCACCGTCATGCGGGTCTGCGTCACCCGCCCCAGCTCCTTGCACAACCGGTCCAGCCCAACCGCATCACCTCCCGGAAGAACGGCCGCCTCGCGGGAAAATATCTGGGCGCGAACCAGGAGATCGGACGCAACCTGATCCTGATGAAACTGATGCAGGGAATGCGTGATAATCCAGGCGGTCACCAGCAGGACGCCCGCCGCTACCGCCAGAAAATACCCGTAAATCCTCCAAAATAGACGATTGCCCTGCATATCACTCCCTGAAACGGTATCCGACTCCGCGCACGGTCTCGATCCAATCCCCGCGCTTTCCCAATTTTCGCCGAAGCGAAACCATCTGCACATCCACGGCACGATCGGTCACCGCATAATCCAACCCCTTGACCCCATCCACAATCTGTTCCCGGGTAAACACCCAGCCCGGCCGCCGGGCCAGGAAATGCAACACCCGGAACTCCGACACCGTAAGCTCCACCGCGGATTTTCCGCATAGCACCTCATGCCGGCCGGGATTGATGGTCAAGTCATGTACCTTGAGAATCGCATCCGCCAGCACAGGAACCTGCTCGCGCCGCCGCAACACCGCCTGGAGGCGCGCCAATAACACCTTCATGCTGAATGGCTTGGCAACATAGTCGTCCGCCCCCATCTGCAGGCCAACCACCACATCGGACTCCTCGCCCTTGGCGGTGAGCATAACCACCGGGATACCCGCCGTCTCCGGATTCGCCTTTAATAAGCGGCAGATTTCCAGCCCCCCCATTCCGGGCAACATCAGGTCGAGCAGAACCAGATCCGGTTTGCGGCGGACAATGGCGTCCACCGCCCCATCCCCACGATTCAACCCGTCCACCTCGAACCCCTCACGGGTGAGATTGTATTGGAGGAGCTTGAAGATATCCTCCTCATCCTCAACGATCATGACACGCTTCTTAACCATGCCGGGAAGTCTAAGCCATCCCCGCCCCAAAGGGAAAAGGATTTGTGTTAGAATTTGATAAGCCTTTTTGCGTGATGGGTCAGTTATAGGGGGTGCCCCGCCACCTTGCGTGGCGGGGACCGAACATTTTTTCGCCCCGTGGCTCAAGGCCACGGGGACGCCCCCCCTGCCCCGTAACTGACCCCTTACCTTTTTGCGTGATTTTCATCCCTGTTTATGACATAGGTACACCCATGATATCTGCCATCAGAAAACTTCTGGGTTACGAGGACAAATTCTTCAACCTCCTTGAGGCCAGCGCCGATGAGGCCAAGGCCAGCGTACAACTGCTAATGGCCATGCTGAAAGCCCCCGACGGGGCTTCCACCATGGGTGATTTCGTCCAGAGCCGCCGCAAGGACAAGCGGATCACCGAGCAGATCACGGAGGAGCTCTGCAAAACCTTCGTCACCCCGCTGGAGCGCGAGGACATCGAGGCCCTTTCCATCGCCCTTTACAAAATCCCCAAGACCACGGAAAAATTCAGCGAGAAATACATCCTCTGCAAGGACTACCTTAAGGGGGTCGACTTTCTCCAGCAGGCGGTCATTCTCGAGCAGACCACAGAGACCGTGTCCCTCATGGTCAAAAAACTCAGGATCCGCGCAAACCTCGAGCAGATCAAGGAATTCAACGACCGCCTCCATTACCTCGAGGGCGAGGCCGACAAGCTGATGCTGGATCTGGTGAAAGACCTCTACAGCGGCAAGCACGATCCCCTGAAGGTCATCATTATCCTGGATCTC
>JBAXRC010000466.1:0-2251 GCA_037131415.1 bacterium
GGCAGTACCAGTATACGCAGGACAAGGAATTCCTGAAGACGACGGCCTATCCGTATCTGTTGGAAGTGGCGGCTTTCTGGGAAGATTACCTCAAGCTGGAGCCTGCTTCGCCTTCATCGGGCGCGCCATCGCCCGATGGGCTACGAAGGCCAGGAAATGGCCGGTATGTGATCCATGGCGACTCGATCCATGAAGGTTCCGGCGAGGATGTGAATCCCATCCTTTCGCTGGGGCTGATCAGGAACCTCTTCAAGAACCTGGTCGTCATGAGCAAGGATCTCGGCGTGGATGAGGCCCGCCGGGCGAAGTGGCAGGACATTCAGGACAAGCTCAGCGCCTTCCCCCTGCAGGAGCGCAACGGGAAGACCGTTTTCCGCCTGACGGAAAAAGGGATGGATTGGGCGAGCGGCAATACCCTCGAAATCCAGCACATCTTCCCGTCCGGCGCCATCGGGCTGGATAGCGATCCGAAACTGCTGAAAATCTGTCATAACACGATCAACGAAATGGGACGCTGGGCGGATTACAACGGCTTTTCATCGTGGTACACGGCGTGTGCCCGTGTCGGCTACGATCCAAAAACCATCCTGGCGAAAATGCGTGAGGAGTGCGACAAGCATTCGTTCCCGAACCTCCTGCTGTTCTACGGCGGTGGCGGTATTGAAAGCTGCGGTGGTTTCCTGGCAATTAATGAAATGTTGCTGCAGAGCCATGAGGGCGTCATTCGTCTCTTTCCCTGCTGGCCGAAAGACCAGAACGCCCGTTTCGGAACACTGCGCGCCGTCGGCGCCTTTCTCGTGTCGGCGGAGTTGAAGGACGGTGTTGCTGCGGGCGTGAAGATCGTCAGCGAAAAAGGCGGGCCCTGCACGGTGCAGAACCCGTGGAGCGGGAAGAAAGTCCGGCTGATCCGCAATGGCAAGAGTTTAGGGGTTTTCGGGGAGAAGAAGAGCGGCGATCGGTTCACCTTCCGGACGACTCCCGGGGAAACCCTCGAGCTGCAGCCGGTGATGTGACGAGGGAAATAGTCGTGTTATGCCCTCTATGAAAAGCCTCAACGGAATAAAAAGGCTCGCGGTTAACATGCTTACCCCGCTGCTGGTCATGCTGGGGATGATGGCTCCCCTGTTTGCCGGCGAGGTGACCCTTGATCTGTCCGCCCCCCCGGGGGAGCAAAAACAGATCAGTGCTTTCATTCCCGGGGCAGGCGATAGCTTGATGTTGGACGCTGGCAAGCTGGGTGGCCGATTTACCGCTATCGCCTACAATAGCGGTGATCCCTCGGCGACCGTGCCGATGGGGAAAACCCGGGTTGCTTGCAGGCCTCGCGGTGGCTGGAAGGAAGGATTGACTGTTGTTACAGCCGTACTGAAGGTTGGCGCGACCGCTTCAACCTATACTTTGTACATCGCCCATACCCGGAAGCCCATTCAGGTCGTAACGTGGAAGAACAGCAACACGTCCATCAGCGACACGCCCTTCTTTCCCCTCGGGATCTACGCCGTTAACGAGTCCGCAATGAAGGATGTGTCAAAGTTTGGATTCAATCTGATCCAGAGCTATCAGGAAAAGACCGGGGTTACCCCCTTGAAGTCGCTGCTGGCGTGGTGTGATGCGGCCAGGAAGAATCACCTTAAAGTGATGTGTCATATTGGCGATGATCAGGTGCGGACGCTGGACTATCCTGGGATTGCAAAATATGTGACCGCCATCATGACCCATCCGGCGCTCTTCTGCTACTACAGCGCCGATGAACCTGACCTGTCCAAAATGACACCGCTTATGACAGAAAAGGTAAAAAGCTTTATCGAGGGGCTCGATCCCTACCACCCTGTCATCATGACCACCTGGGATCTCCCGAAATACTATGCCGGGATGGACTTGGAAATGCAGCAGTGTTACCACGGCTATCCTGCCGGAGTGGCCTCCTCCTATCAACGACACCGGTTGGCTACCGCCCATTTCGGGATTGAAAGTGCAGCCATTCTGAACACTCATGACCAGGTTTTTGATCGAAAGCCGGAAGCCCCCAACGCCGGCAATTCCGCCGGCCAGTTTTACAAAAAGCTGACCCCTGGCACGCCGGAATGGGCCAAGGCTGAAAGGCGTGCCCGTCTGGTGGCCACCCATCTGGCAAAGCCCCCGTTTCCCTTCCTGCCAGGCTTTCCAAAGGGCGAGCGGTTCCGCTCGTGTGCCTACACCGCCATCGCCAAAGGCTCGCCAGGGCTGTTGTGGTGGGTGTGGATGTCTTCGG
>JBAXRC010000467.1:0-2247 GCA_037131415.1 bacterium
CATGGCATGGAACGCTTTCTCTTATCCCTACGGCATTTCACATTACAATTCTCCAAGCATCTCTCAGCATCATTATCTTCTTGTCTTCGATGCTGAGTGCCTCCATGATGCGTGCATTGCCTAAGGTAGATGCGAAGCATATAATCCGGGGAGGGGATATGCATCGAATGTTCCCAGTGATGATTTTCCGATTTATGGGGATGTGGTTCGGGCGCTCGCCTATGAATCGATGTTCCCTGCAGTGTAGACTCTTCGGGGTAATGAGTCTTCTCATACTGACTTGTGCCGTCACCTACACGTCGATTCTACTGAAAGCCCGCAAGAATGCGATAATGGATGAAGCTGATAGTAAGCTCTTCACTGCGGCCGAGTGCGCGCGCGCCAATTTCAAACAGCAATACCACGGCCGTCTTCCAGGTAATGACGATTCCTTTAAAGAGGGGTATTCACGGAGTGTGGCTGATAATGACGCGTTGTGCCGGAAACTGGGACTTCAATACATTTGGAGCGTGGTTTTCCAAAATGGGCAGATTGAATTCACTTCCGCCACGCACTCAAACCTCAACGATCCTTCGTCTGATTGTGCGAAGTTTCGGGAGGCACATACTGATCCTGCGGCATTTGCCCCAGCTCTCAGCTCGATGAAAACCGTTTACTCCACGTTTCACAATAAATGGGGCGAAGGACGCATGGTATTGATTCCTGAGCGTGACGAACATAATCGCCTTCACGTTTTTGGCACCAGCATCCAGCTTAACAAACTTGATGCGATGGTGCGTCACACTCTTTTTGTATCGATTGCCGTCAGTCTTGTTATTGTTATCCTGGCCATAATATTAAGCTGGCTTCTGGCTAGGTCACTCGCCGCACCCATTGCGCAATTCACCCGCGATGTCCAGTGCATAGCCGATGGTGAACTGGCGACCACATTAGCCCCCGCAGAGATATTCGAGCTCCAGAGCCTGGAGCGATCCATAGATTCGATGAGGCAGAAACTTAACAGCCAGATAAAAGCGCGCTATGAAAGCGAATCGAAAAATCGCGCCATTATGGAACAGATTCCTGCCATCATCTATACCGAGGCGATTGATGAATCCTTTACCACCCTTTACGTCAGCCCCCAGATCGATTCCATTCTTGGGTTGAATCCTGAACACTCCGCCGAGAACTTGAATGTCTTGCGCACCCATTTGCATCCTGATGATCGAGATCGTGTTATGCACGAGATCGCAGTCTGTCATCGAGCCGGAAAGCCGCTTGATGTTGAGTATCGCATGCTTGCCAGCGATGGACATACAGTGTGGTTCCATGATTCGGGACGGGTCATTCGCGACGGTGAAGGGCGCGCATGGATCCTGCAGGGTGTAATGATGGACATTACCGACCGAAAGCAGTTTGATGAAGAACGGTTAAAGCACGTGAAGGAGCTGACCCGTTTGGCCGAGCAAATCCAGGGGCTGTCTTCCGCCTTGATTTCCTCGGAGGAAAATGAGCGGAAACGACTGGCCCACATCCTGCACGATGATCTTCAGCAGCTTGTGATCGGAGCAAAGTTTTTCATCGAAAGCGAATTATTCGCGAACCGGGATAAGCGCGTGGAAACATTAGCGGATCTTAAGCGCGCATCCGAATTGCTGAAACAAGTTCTAGCCGTTTCACGGTCTCTGACGAGTGATCTCTGTCCGGCCATTCTCCAGCAGGGACTTGCAAGCAGCCTGAAGTGGTTGCGCCAGAAAAAGTTCGAAGACCACCGCCTTCAGGTTACTGTGGAGGCACCGCCTGAGGCGGAACCGGCATCCGAAACGACCCGGGTGCTGGCATTTCACGCTGTGCGAGAAATGCTCTTGAATGTTGTCAAGCATTCAGGCGTCCTAAGGGCCTGTGTCTCGCTGACACGCCCGCATTCTGACTGGGTTGAGGTGACCGTGTCGGATGATGGAGTTGGTTTCAATCCTGAAGCGGTTCTTGGCGAGAATGGTTCAAAAATCGGTTTTGGACTGCATAGCATTAAGCAGCGTCTAATGCTTTCCGGTGGCGAATTTGAAGTAAAAAGTCAGCCAGGGCAAGGCACCGTGATCAAACTTCGGATTCCAGACCTGCCCTGTCGCCAACACGACGCCCATTGAGTATTCCCCCACTAGTGTTTTGCCTCACTCGTATAGCGGAAGAGAGGGGAAGAGAAGAGAAGGGACAGAAGAGAAGGGACGGGTTGTTAGTCTGTTACTCGCGTTTCGGCCCGTCGGTTGT
>JBAXRC010000468.1:0-2239 GCA_037131415.1 bacterium
CGGAAGATTACGGTGACTCAATCCGACGGCAGCACCGTCACACTGGCGCTCTACATTGTTAAAAGATGGTATTCAAAATAGCGATGAAATCATCAAATCGGCGACTAAATGCAGAAAGAATGTGGCCTGTGAGAGTCGCGAGGGTCACAGTTGCTGCGTCGTTGAGCAGTGTGTCATGAATCGGATTTGCTTCATTGAATGCCGTGATGAATCGCCCTGTGCGTATAAGCGCAACGTTGAGAATATCCCCGCCTGCACGTGCCCTGTCAGGAAAGCGATATTCATACAATACGGCAAGTAACCGATGAACCCTTCATGGCAAGGCGTCCCTATGGATAAGTACGATGCTCCCCTCCTTGCTGCGAACTTGGGAGGCCGCCGCTTCAACGTCATGATTAAGCCGGCCGGTTCGGCCTGTAACCTGAATTGCACCTATTGTTTCTACCTGAGCAAGGCCGTATTACCCGGTGGACCGGGGACGGGCCGTTTGTCGGATGCGACACTCGAGTTGCTTATCCGTCAGTACATCGAAGGGGTCACCTCCCCGGAAGTCGTTTTCTTCTGGCAGGGGGGGGAGCCGACCTTGATGGGGATGGAGTTCTTCAAAAGGGTGGTCGAGCTGGAGCAGAAATACGCCAGGCCAAACCAGATCATCCAGAATGACTTACAGACCAACGGGACGTTGCTGGATGAGGAGTGGTGCCGTTTTCTCAAGGAACACCGGTTTCTGGTCGGGTTGAGTATTGATGGGCCCAAGGACATCCACGATGCCTTCCGGGTTGCCAAGGACGGGACGCCGACCTTTGACAAGGTGTTTGCGGCCACCAAGCTTCTGAAGCGATATGGCGTCCCGTTCAACACACTGACTTGCGTCAACCGTCTCAATGCGAAGCGGCCTTTGGATGTCTATCGGTTCCTGCGCCGGGAAATCGGCTCCACCTACATCCAATTTATCCCCATTGTAGAACCCAAGGGCTTTGAGCTGGCCCCGCCCCCGTCGCGGGACCCGGCGACCCTGCCCAGGGAGGGCGATCCCGAAGCCCACCCGGGCCACCCGAATTCGGTGGTGACCGACTGGTCGGTGGATCCCGATGACTGGGGCTATTTCCTGTGCAAGGTATTCGACGAGTGGCGCAGTCGGGATATCGGCAAGGTGTTCGTCAATCACATCGAAACGCTCGTGGCCCAGCACATGGGGATGCCCAGCCAGCTTTGCGTGTACAGTGAACTGTGCGGCAAGGGCGTTGCCGTCGAGCATGATGGCGGCGTCTATGCGTGCGACCATTACGTGTACCCCGACTACAAGATCGGGAATATCCATCGCGGGAAGTTGAGTGACACAGTCTTTTCGAGGAAACAGGTGAAGTTTGCCTATGCCAAGAGCGAGTCGTTGCCGAAGAAGTGCCGTGACTGCCTGACGTTGACGGACTGCTGGGGCGAGTGCCCGAAGAACCGGCTCCTGCGCACCGCGGAGGGGGAACCGGGCTTGAACTATCTCTGTGCCGGGCACCAGCGCTATCTTGCGCATGCGCTTCCGGAGATCAACCGGATTGTTGCCAATCTACGTAAGAACCCCACGCCCTCGCAAGGCCGCATGTAGGCCTTTTATCCGGTCTAGACGGCGGGGGTGGGGGCTGGTATAGGAAACGCATGACGAAGACGCTTAGAGAATTGGCACAGGACCGCGAGGAAAAGATTCTTGACCAACCCCTGACCCTGTCGGTGTCGTAATCCGGAAATGGGTCATCAAGCCACGGTTCGATGACCTGTTCCATCGGTTCAGGCGGGCCTGTTGATAAGCTCACCCGTACTCCCTGTTCCCACAAGCCGAGGTGTCGCAGGATGCGCTCGATAACGTGCCCCTCGCGTAAGCACCAGACTTTTCGAGCCCCAACGTGAAAACAACCCGTGTGGGTGGTCTGCTCAAAAACCACCCATTAAGAGGGGTGACGGAACGAGGGGAATATGAGACAAATGGATTCATCGACAAGAGCACCTGAGGGAAAAGAGTTGGGTACGAGGGAAGGTGTTTGAGTCAGGCAAGAACAAGGGAGATCACCTTCGTCAGAAGGGTTCAGGTCGTCGAGGTCTAAGGGTAAAAGGGGATTTCGGGTTGAGGCCCATCGTTGCAGGAGCAGTGCCGATGGGCCTGAATCTTTTTGCGGGGTATTCGCCGGTTTCAAACGCGGATTTCGGAAAGGAATAAAACATGAGACTCAAAGCTGCACTGGTTATATTT
>JBAXRC010000469.1:0-2239 GCA_037131415.1 bacterium
AGAGGCGCAACCGCAGACGAACGCTGAAAACGCGGATGAAGAGAATGCCTTATCCCTCGGACTGGTTCAGCGCGCACCGGCGACGAGGCGCACATCGTGGATCGTTACGCCGTCCGGAATGTCCAGCGCAAGACCGGTCATCCCGCCCTTATAGCCTGGCAGACCGGCAAGCTTGACCGTCACCCACTTCACGGTGCCGGCGGGAATTTCGGCATTGGTGGAGTTTTCAGTCCCCCACCATTTCTTCCACCAGGCCGTCCACTCACTGCCCTTGGCCACCGCCACGGGCGGCATGCCCCGCCAGTAAATCTTCATCTTGCCGGCGGCGGATGATGAAACACGCACCGCCACCTCTCCGGCGTCCTCGGCACGCCAGAAGGTGATTGGTCCTACCAGCCGCACCGGCCTGGAGGGCGACCCCGGGGACAGGCCATGGCGCCGCGCGGCAAATGCGGGCTCGACGACAATGAGATCGCCGCCAGCGGCAACATCTCCCCCTGCGAGCGGATCGTCGGCAATGACACCAACTCGGCATTTAGCTGTTGATAATATAGTCTCTATATAATACGCTATGCCGGCATGAGCAAGAAGCTGGATGATGTGGTTAGGCGTATTGGCGGCATGATCATCGAGATCAGGGGTGAGCGGGTGATTCTCGACAGTGATCTTGCCGTCTTATTCGGAGTCACCACCAAAGTGCGTATTCCGGCCAAATCGGCCACCCATTCCGATTTTGGCCGGACACTGAATCCGGTGATATCGGACACTTATCGGAGCGTAGCGACGCTGGTTGATTGAACTTGTAACATACTGAGCCCGATGTGAGTCAAGGACGGTGTATTTTCTGACCCAGTCGGAGTCCCGTTTGCGGGACGACGCTTTCCCCTTTCTTCTCTTTCTCCATCCCCTTTTTGGGAACCCTGTGTAAGCCTGCCGCGAAGGCGGCAGGGCTCTGTTGTCTCAGCCCACTTTGTTCCTCAGTTTGCGCATGGACTCACCCTTGAGTTCAATACGGTGGGAGCCGTGGATGAGCCGGTCCAGGAGGGCGTCGGCCACGGTGGCATCCCCGATGAGTTCATGCCACCGGGAGGGAGGGAACTGGCTGGTGATGAGCGTGGAGCCCGTGAGGTGGCGGTCGTCGAGGATCTCCAGGAAGTCCCGGTAAAGGGCGGCGGGGGCTTTTTCGAGCCCAAAGTCGTCAATGACCAGAAGGTTAACCTTGGCCAGCTTTTTCAAGAGGGCTGGCAGACTTCCGTCGGCCTGCCCGGCCTGGATCTCCCGGAAGAGCTTGGGGGCATAGAAGTACACCGTCCTGTGGCCGTCCCGACAGGCCTTGTGGGCGAGTGCGCAGGCCAGGTAGGACTTCCCCGCGCCGGTGGGGCCGGTGATGATGCAGTTCTGGGCATAGCGGATCCAGTCGTTCCCTGAGAGGTGCTCGATGACGCTACGCTGAAGACCACGGGGATGCCGGTAATCAATGTCTTCCATGCAGGCCGGTTGCCTTAGCTTGGCGTACTTCAGGCGGGTGGAGAGCGCACGGTTCTCTTTCCAGAGCCATTGGCGTTCCACCAGAATGGCCAGCCGATCCTCAAAGCTTAGGCCCGCGACATCGGCGCTTTTGCGTTGCTCCTCAAGGGCCTCCGCCATCCCATTGAGCTTCATTGCCAGCATCTTGGTGATTGTTGGTTCGTATAGCATGGTGAATCTCCTTACTGGTAATAGCCCGCGCCACGGAGGTTGTCGTGAACAGCCACCGGACATGGCGTGTTAGGCTCGGGCATGGGAACCTTATCCCGCCCCGTTCTGAGCATGTTCTCAATGCGGTTGTAGGTGGCGATGTTTAGCATCAACGCCCGCGCACAAGCCCGCTCCAGCCGTTCATTGCCATACTGTTTACCCAGCCGTATCACACCGAGGCAGGGCCGGTACCCATGAATGACCAGGGGGCGGGATGCCAGAATCTGGCGGGCCACCTCGGCGCAGTTCGGCCCAATCGTCCCAGCCCAGGACAGCAGACGTGGCGGCGTCCATTCCAGATACTTCTGATGTGCTGGAGGTTGGTGTTCCGTGAGGGTGGTGTGACGGCCTCTCTGGTGGTTGCGTGCATGAACTGCGACCCTCTTGCCCTTGTGGAGTAACTCGACCCCAGCTTGCGTAAAACGAGCCAGCACCCGTTGTCCGATGAGATGATAAGGGGCGCTGTAATAGTGGCCATCCACCTCGACATGGTAGTCAATGT
>JBAXRC010000470.1:0-2227 GCA_037131415.1 bacterium
CAGGAACCGAACATTTTTGCGACCCGTGGCACAAGGCCACGGGGACGCTCCCCCCCCTGTAACTGACCCCATACGATTGGCCGCGGATTCAGGATTCGTTTCGGGCTGGACGGGAGTCGGTGCGGGCTGATATAGGAAACAGTCATGACGAAGACCCTTAGAGAGCTTGCCGAGGAGCGGGAGGTCAAGATCCTCGACCATCCCCTGGCGACCCCCAGTTCGACCAGCCGGGGGCGCCTGCGCCAGGAACCCGAGGATCCCATCCGCCTGGCATTCCAGCGGGATTCGCACCGGATCCTCCATTGCACCGCCTTCCGTCGTCTCCGCTACAAGACGCAGGTCATATTCTCTCCCGAGAGCGATCATGTTTCCACGCGTGTTGACCATTCCCTCTACATGGCTTCCATCGCCCAGACGATTGCCCGGGCCTTGGGGTTGAACCAGGACCTGGCCTATGCGATTGCGCTTGGGCATGACCTGGGGCATGGTCCCTTCGGCCATGCCGGGGAGACGGCGCTGGACAAGCTCTGGAAGCGGAACGACCCCTCGCAGTCGTTTTCCCATGAGCTCCACAGCCTCCGGGTGGTGGATCTACTGGCGTTCCGTCCCTCGACCGAGGAGCGGGGGCTGAACCTGACCTACGAGGTGCGCGACGGGATTGTCTGCCACTGTGGTGAAAGCACGGAGCAATACCTGACGCCGAGGGCGAAACCCGGTCCAGCGCTGGAGAAGATCAAGCGCCGCGGACTGGTGCCGCTGACCCTGGAGGGGTGCGTGGTGCGGCTGGCCGACAGGATTGCCTATTCAGGGCGGGACTATGAGGATGCCTTGAGCGTGTTCGGGCGTATGCCGCCCCTGCCGAAGATGGTGATCCGCGTGCTGGGGAAGGATAACCGGACCATCATCAACAACCTGGTCACGGACATGATCCGGACCAATATGAAGACGCCGGACCGGATCGGGTTTTCGGATGATGTGTTTGATGCGTTCACCCAGCTTTACCAGTACAACTGCAAGAACATCTATTATCACCCGCTGCTCAGCGAGTATGCCATTCGTGCCGAGAACATGCTGACCGTGATATTTGATTTCGAGCAGCGTGAACTGTCATCCCGGCGCCAGGCCCAGTGGGGGGCGCTTTTGCCGCGTGATTCGATGGCGGTGAAGGAGCTTCATCATTTCATCCAGAAGATGTACGGGAAGGGTGACCGACCCTCCCAGTCCCAGATCGTGATCGATCACGTGTCCCTGATGACCGACCGCTATGCCCGCAGCTTTTTTCAGGAGATTTTCCTGCCCAAGCCTGTGGGGTGAGATTCTTGCTCCGGGCAACGATCTGGCGGGTGGTAGACTGGCGGCCAAGGTCCGTGGTTGCTGTCTTTTCCGTTCTTCACTTCATATGGGGTTCGTGGCAGGGGCCGCGGTATTCGTAGGCGCGGTAGATGCGGCCCTTGTACGGGGTGCGCTCGATGTCCTTGAAGTAAAGTGATTTTTCCCAAACCCATTTCTCATTGTCATACAACACGGCCGGCCGGCCCAGCAGCGCGGGATTGCCAAGATCCGTATCCGGGAAATAATCGTAGGAGGACTCTCTTCCGCCCTGGTAGCTGTCGGCGCTACAGACCGAAGGATGGTTGGGCAGGTAGAACGCCAGCAGGGCGGCGCGCCCATAGGTGGAGGCCACGTAGAAGGGCTCCTTTCCTGTTCCCGCGGCAAGGTCATGGGCGGCTCGCTCCACATTGCGGGTTCCTTCGCGGAAACCATTGATGCGCTTGAGCGCCCGCTGGGTATTAAGCCAATGTCCGGGGGTTTGGTGCTTATTGAGCGCCTTGAGCGGGTAGGGGGCGAAGGGAATGGCCACGGCGCAGATGAGGCCGACTCCGACAGTCCAGTGCCACAGCGAGCGGATTCCCTGGTCGGCGGGAATGCGGTTCGCCAGGAAGCAGGCCATGGGAACCAACAGAACGGTAAAGCCAGCGGTTGGCCAGTTGAGTTTGATATCGGTCCTGAACGAGATCAGCAGGTAGAAGAACAATACCGGGGTTGCCGTGTGGAGCGCGAAACTGGAGATTTCGCGGAGGTGGGGAATGGCGGCGGTATTCCGCCGCGATTCGCGGAGGGTCTTGATCAGGATCAGGGCGGCGGGGGGACCCTCTATGCGGACGGCGGAGACGGGTACGGGCCGCATCGGACGGACCGGTTTCTTCTGAGTCCCGCCCGAGCCGGG
>JBAXRC010000471.1:0-2225 GCA_037131415.1 bacterium
CCGGAAGCCCCTTGCCGAGGACGAATACGATGATGAACACCAGCACCGCCACCGTCAGGAGCGTGGCCGCCCCCAGCAGCGTCACCGCCACCGCCTGGGTTATTTTCGGTGAAATTTTCATTTCTTCCTGACCTTCGCCTTGATCGCCGAGAGGGCGATCCCGTTCAGGATCATGATCACCACAAAGAGCACAATCCCGGTGGCGAAGAGCGCCTCACGCGCCATCCCGGTGGCATTGGCCATTTCCAGGGCGATATTGGCCGTCAGCGTCCGGACCGGATCCGTCACCGAGTGCGGAATTTTAACCGTGTTCCCGGCCACCATGATTACCGCCATGGTTTCGCCCAGGGCACGCCCCATCGCCAGAATGATGCTGGCAATGATTCCAGACCGGGCCGCCTTGATGGTCACCATGTAGACGCTCTGCCAACGGGTGGCCCCCAGCGCCAGGGCGCCCTCCCGGTAGGAGTTGGGCACCGCGCCGATGGCGTCGGAACTGATGCTGATCACCGTGGGCAATACCATGATCCCCAGGATTACCGCGGCCGCCAGCACCGAGAGTCCGGGCCCGCCCATATGGTTGCGGATAAAGGGTGCCAGAACCATCACTCCCAGGAACCCGAACACCACCGAGGGAATTCCTGCCAGGAGCTCGATAGTCGGCTTGACCACCCGCATCACCTGCCGGGGTACAAACTCGTTGAGGAAAATCGCGCCCGCCACTCCCAGCGGCGCCCCGATCAGCATCGCCCCGAACGTGACATACAGCGAGGCGACAATCATGGGGTAGATGCCGTATTTCCCAACCTGCGGATCCCAGTCCGAAGCCAGCAGGAAATCCTTCACCCCCACCTTGAGCATGAAGGGGAGCCCTTCCTTGAAAATAAACACGGCGATCAATAGCAGACTGGCCAGGGCCGAAAAGGCCACGGTCATCAGTGTATACTTCGCTATCTTTTCGCCATTCAGTTTCATGGTTCAGGAGGGAAAGAATCCAGGAGTCAGAATCCAGAATCCAGAATAACACAGAGAATTACCGGGCCACTGGTCAAACCATTCCTTTTCTTCATTCTGAATTCTGGCTTCTGGATTCTCTTTTCTCTCTTACTTTGCCTTGATCAGCCCTTCCTTATGGATCAATTCCTGCGCTTCGGGGGACAGGATATAGTCCAGGAAGGCCTTGCAGGCGGGGCTGGCATCCTGCTTCGCCATCAGAAAGATCGGCCGCACCAGCTTATAGCGCCCCGCCATGATGTCCTTTTCCGTGCAGGAATACCCGTCCACTGTCACCGACTTGATCTTCGCGTTGACCAGCCCGTGGGAAAGGTAGCCGATGGCATTGGGGTCATTGGCAACAGTCTCACGGATCGTCCCGTTCGAATCCTGGATAAGGGCATCGCCACTCAACTTGATTCCCCCAAGGACCTGCTCGAACGAGGATCGTGTCCCGGAACCGGCCTCGCGGGAAATGACGGAGATCGAATGATCCGACCCGCCCACATCCTTCCAGTTGCTGATTTTTCCGGCAAAGATGTCCCGAACCTGATCCATGGTCAGGGCCGATACCGTGCTGGCCGGATTAAGAACAACGGCGATCCCGTCCTGGGCCGCCACAATGCTCTTGAGCGCATCCGCCTCGGCGGGAAGCTTCACCAAATCCGCCATCCCTATCTGGGCCGCACCCGACAGGCAGGATTTAACCCCCAAGGAAGAGCCGCCCCCCTGAACCGTGACCGACAGCTCGGGATGGGTGGCCATGTACTGCTCCGCCAGCTTTTCAGCGAACGGCTGGAACGCCGTGGATCCCGCCATTGTGATCCCCTCTCGCCCTTTGCCGCATCCCGCCGCCAGAACGAGACCGACCGCCACCACCACCATAAATAACCTCTTGATTACCGTGAGCATGTAGCCCTCCAATTTTCGCCTTGTTTATTGAACTTTTTAGGAGTGAACCACAACCGGCACCGGTCCCGCCATTTGTTTTGTGTTAGAAATTGGTTAGGAACGGCAAAGTCTGAATGAACTCACAGTAAGGGGTCAGTTACAGGGGGGGGCGTCCCCGTGGCCTTATGCCACGGGTCGCGAAAATGTTCGGTTTCCGCCACGCAAGGTGGCGGGGCACCCCCTATAACTGACCCAGTACAACTCACAGCATTTTGCTATAGCCCGCTGACAGAGGCGCATGATAGGTTTCAAAAAATGGTGCGGTTAGTTTAAAATAAGGA
>JBAXRC010000472.1:0-2221 GCA_037131415.1 bacterium
GACCCACCGTCCTCAGCCACAATGATTTCCACATTCGGCCAGGTCTGATCCAGGGCGCTTTGAATAGCCAGCGGCAGGTATCGGTCGCGGCGATACACGCTGATCACGATGCTAACCAGGGGGTTGTCCTGTATGCTCACAGTCAGTAACTTTCCTCTACCGTCGAATGGCGCTTACTTAAGAACCAGATTGCACTAACGTCTCTTCACCCCAAACACTCCCTGTACCACTCCTGCACTTCCCTTGCCACATTTGATAACGACCATCGGTCAGCATAACTGGCATTCTTCTGGCGCAACCCGCTGACCAGACCCCGATCATTCCCATCCAGCAGCTTCAACACCAGTTGCCTCATCGTCCCCCGATCCTCCGCGTCCACGACAACCATCCCGGCCCCATTCGCCTCAAGTTCCTCGAACGTTTCGCATTTCCCCGCCACAATGGGAGCGCCGGCTCCAATACACCTGGCAACTGATGCCGAGCTGGTTACTTCGCCATACGGCGCTGCAAACACATCGGAGGCCAGAAGCCCGGCATTTATTTCCGCCTCGGGAAGATACCCTGCCACCACGAACCGCGAGGACACACCCAACACCTTTGCCCGCGCAACCAGCTTTTCGAGATAGGTCTCAGAGGCGGGGTTATTCGCGCCACCCAAAGCACACAAAACAACATCGGCCGGAAGTTCCGGCAACAGCTCGAGAATTCGGTCATACCGTTTCCGCTCAAACACAAATCCGGTCATGGCAATAATCCGCTTTCCCTGCAGGCCGAACCGTTGCCTGAAATCCGCGACCTGGCCGTCTGGCGCCTTGCAGCTGGGAACAAAGAGCGGAATTACTCGTATCATTGACTTCGGCACACCGAATCTGACTAATACATCCTTCTGCCAGTCATGATGGACATGGATCCCGCGGTGCCGCTGGAACACCTCCAATGGAAACGATGGCGGCATCCTCCAATACCCCGCCAACCGGGAACAAAGGAGATCACTCGCTGTATCAGGCGCGTCCCAAGAGTGCTCATTCCTGAACCAGGGGTGCTCATGCAGGGTCATTACCAGCGGGGATCGGCAATGGCGGGAAAACACCTCGTAAAGATCCTCATACACCCTGACCCCATTCCAGCTGAAATCGGCATACTGGGTATGAACCAGGTCCACCTTGGGAATGGCATGTGCCTGCATGGCGATGCTCTTCCGAGCGGCCCGCAGTTTCAGAATGTCCAACCGTGGAATCCGATAACACTGCGGATCAACGCTCACCAACGGCGTTGAGTCTCCCGGCAGACTGGATGCCAGTTGACGGGCATAGTCCCCCACGCCGCAACGCTGGCCTTCGCGACCTGCAACTATCATCAAGGAAGTTGGCGTACTAGTCATTGCAGGAAAGTAGTGAGGGGTGAGGGGTGAATGGTGAGGGGTGAATGGTGAGGAGTGATCACTTCGACTTGAGATGACGAATCATCCCCATGAGCAAACGCTGGACACTTTCAATGCAGACTAGCAGTTCTGCGCACTTGGCAGTATACCCGAGATCCCTGGCCAAAATGACTTGTGTCTCTAATTCCGAAAGGGAGCTCAAGGCGATTCTGAGGAACCTAGCGAAATCATTATCGGCACCACGAGCAGCCCCTTCGGCGATGTTGCTAGGCACCGAAACAGCAGCCCGTCGCATTTGGCTTGTCAATCCATAGGCCTCACAGGATGGGAATTCTCGAGTAAGCTCATAAACCGACTTGGCCAACTCCATCCCCTTTTTCCAAACTTCAAGTTCCTTATGATTCATGCCCCTCACCCTCACCATTGACTATTCACTATTCACGATTCACTCTCCTGATGCACCATGCAGGAAACTTCAACAGCGGGGCCACATGGCCTTGCCTATACTGCCGCCACCGCGCTACCCACTCGCATAGCAGTTCCGCCATAAGCCGTCCCAGCCGCACGCGCCAGCCCGAACGGCCCTCGCGCAAAATCTCGTAGACCTCCCCATAGCGCTCCGAATCGCTCCGGCACCAGTTGCGGACGATGCCCCTGGGCGTCATCCGCCAATCGGCGTCCTGGATGGTGAACAGGTGGCGGTAACCACCGCCCAATTCAAGGTTCCGACTGGCCTCCGCCCCCACCTCCACCGTGCGCTTGCCGCCCGCCAGATGACCATAGTCATGGTTCTGATGGACCACGGTGACGACATCCGTCGCGTCTATCACCGGGATACCC
>JBAXRC010000473.1:0-2206 GCA_037131415.1 bacterium
GCCCTCACCGGGCACATGGTGTTGTCCACCCTGCACACCAACGATGCCTTGAGCGCGTTCACCCGCCTGCTGGACATGGGTGTGGAGCCCTTCCTCGTCGCCTCATCCCTTGAGGCTGTCGTGGCCCAGCGGCTTGTCCGCAGGCTCTGCCCCTCCTGCAAGCGCCCGATGCAAAATCCCGATATCCCGCTTCTCAGAGGCGTGGGGTTCCCGGTCGACAGGGTTCCGGGCTCCTCCATGATGGAGGCGGCAGGCTGCGAAAAATGCCGCATGACCGGCTTCCGGGGCCGGACCGGCATCTATGAGCTGCTTCAGGTCACCGAGGGCATTGAACAGCTCATCCTGCAGCGCTCCTCCTCCAATTCCATCAAGCAGAAGGCCGTCGCGGAAGGCATGCTGACACTCCGCGATGACGGCTGGTCCAAGGTTCTGGAAGGCATGACGACCGTCGAGGAAGTGGTGCGCGTATCGGAAGAGACAGACTGACCCCATGGCCATTTTCAACTACAAAGCCAAGGACAAGTCGGGGCAGAAGGTCGAGGGCCAGATTGAGGCCAATGACCGCCTGGCCGCCCTGCGCCAGGTTGAACAGCGCGGCCTGATACCGGTTTCCATCACCCCCGGCATCTCCACGGCGCCTGCCACCCCGAAAAAGGCGAAGCCCAAGACCGCGCCCTCGTTCAGTCTCAGCCTGAACCGTACCCCGAAGATGAAGACCCGCGATGTGCTGATCTTCTCTACCGAACTCAGCGACCTGCTAGCCTCGGGCATGAACCTTGGCCAGGCCCTCACCACCCTGGCCAACCGGAAAACCGGAGCCGCCTCCGACGACATCATCCGCGACATCCGCGACCAGATCATCCAGGGAACCCCGCTCTCCGATTCCATGGCGAAGCATCCCCGGTCCTTCCCCCAGCTTTATGTCAGCATGGTGAAGGTCGGCGAGGCCAGCGGCGCCCTTGCAGAAGTCATGACCCGCCTGGTTGAACATTACGAGCGCCTCCAGGACCTCAAGGAAAAGGTGGTCATGGCGCTTGTCTATCCTGCCATCGTGCTGTTCATGGGCTTTGCCACCATGATCTTCTCCATGGTATTCGTCATCCCGAAATTCTCGGCCATTTTCAAGGAGCTGAACAGCACCCTGCCCCTGCCCACCCAGCTGCTGATTGGCATGAGCAATTGGCTGCTCAAATACGGCTGGCTGGGATTAATCGTCATGATTGCGGGGATCATCTTTCTCAAACAGGCGCTCCAGACTCCCGTCGGAAAAGAGCGTTGGCACCGGATGCAGCTGAAAACACCCTTCATCAAGGGCATCGTCGCCTCCAGCACCTACGCCAATTTTGCCCGCACCCTCGCCACCCTCCTCAACAACGGCGTCCCGGCCCTGCAGGCCCTGACCATTGTCGAACAGACCATCGGGAATGTCGTGATTGCCGCGGAGATCCGAAACGCCCGGGATCGCGTTACCGACGGCACCACCATTTCCGGCCCCCTGGCCGCCGGCGGCGTCTTTCCACCCCTGATGACCGACATGCTGGCCATTGGCGAGCAGACCGGCGACATGGCTGGCGCCCTCAAGCACATCGCCCACCGCTACGAGAACGAGCTGAACCGGAACGTCAAACTCTTCACCACCGCCCTGGAACCCATCCTGATCGTAGTCGTCGCGCTACTGGTCGGCTTCATCGCCGTCAGTATCGTCATGGCCGTCTTCAACGTCACCAACGGGCTGGGCGTGTAGCTTTCCCCGCGCGCAGTTTTTCACGCAGTTTTTGGCGTCAAACAAGTTATTGACACCCGAAGGCCATATTGATAACTATTGCCCCGTTTTTTGACGCACCCGTGGTGGAATTGGCAGACACGTAAGATTCAGGTTCTTATTCCGAAAGGAGTGGGGGTTCAACTCCCTCCGGGTGCACCACCTCAAGACAAATCCCCCCCCTCATCAGGACGGAATCATCACTTCGGCACTTCTTTTTTCAGGGGGCATATTTTCAGTTCACGGGAAGGCTCGTTGCCAAATCCTTTAATCTTCAGCTGGTCGCCGTCCAGTGTCACTACCGCATAGGCGTTGCTCACCGCCTCCACCATCCCCTTGAAGTTCATGTAGTGGATGCCATCCCGCTCGACATACCCGCCACGATGGTCATGCCCCGAAAACCAGGCCGCCACACACGAATACTCCTTGAGAATCGCCACGATG
>JBAXRC010000474.1:0-2204 GCA_037131415.1 bacterium
GCGGGCAAGGTGGCGGAAGTGCTATCGCGGAATGTTAGGGCGATAGTAAATATTGCTGGTATGACGAATTAGAGGTAATGTATTCTTGCAGGAATTCATGCCTTGGAACGTGTTTTGCCTGACTTGGTGTGCATGCCCGACAGAATGTTAGAAGAATTCCAACTTGTTCATTGACCATGGGATGAACGCTGTCTAACAGACAGTTCGTATTCGATGAAAAAAACATCATTCCTCTTAGCTGCAATCATGCTCGTACCTGCTGCCGTTCGTTCGCAGGACGGAGAATCACCCGCATTGAGCAGACCCGCCGCCGCTCGTATTCTTGGTGAAATTCCAGACGGCACACCACCGCCGCCAGCGCCGCCGAAACCTAAGTTCATCGTTCCGGCAAAGGACGTTCTAGCAACCACCTCCCAGCAACAGGGTGGACGCACGATCACTTTTCAGAAGATCAAGCCCATCGCGTTGCCATCACCACCCGAGCCAGCCACGCCTGTTGCGCCCATTGATGCCGCCTCCTTGCAAGATCGACTCGCGGAAGCCCGGGAAAGTCACCAAAAATCTAACATGATTATGCTTGGTGCCACAGTTTATCACTTCAAGGATTCGCCACCGCGCACGCTCGTCACATACTGGCCAGAAGGCGCTGAGGAATCCATAGCTTTCTGGTCATCCGCCGACTTCTCCCTGATTTCCGGTATATCCTCGTTTGTTGCCACGGATGGCGAAACGTGCAGCCTGTTCATGATGTGGAGCAATCAGAATGTCGCCCGCATGGCCGATCTGTTCACCGTGCAGAGTCGCGAATATCACGGCCCTAACATGCCGGACTTTTCTAACGGTTCGGCCACTTTTGCCATTTTCGGCAAACAACCCAACAATCCCTCCGTCCTCGTCCCGATTCAATCACTCCACGACATCTATAACAGTGAATACCGGCGACTGAAAACCGCATACGAGGGCCGCGAGCGCGCCCGCCTCCAGCGCGAGGCCTATCTCAAAGCCAACCCGCCACGGCCCAAAAACATCACGCTCAACTACTGGCGCACCGAAAAGCCCGCTCCAGTGAAAGGAGCCACCCGATGAGACGCATATTTGCAATCGGCACCCTGCTCTCCGCGCTGTGCGCGTTCCCAGCCTTTGCCATTCTTGACACCAACAACAACGGCCTGAGTGATCTATGGGAAAGGGCATACAATGGTGGAGATCTATTCCCTATCGACGTTTTCCCCTATCGTCCTGGAGATGACTCTGACGGTGACGGCTGGACCAATGAACAGGAAGCCGCTGCTGACACTAATCCCTTCGATCCCAACCCGCCCGATGGATTGATCCGGCCTGATATCGTCCATATCCCTGCCGTTTGGATCGACACGGATTTCGACGAAATCCCCGACACTATCTCAACATCCGAAGCAGTAACCATCACCTGGCCGACAATCGTCGGCAAACAATACACTCTGCTCTACTCGCCGGATCTCGTCGAATGGCTTTCCGTCCCTGATGAGACATTCATCGGCAACGGAAATCTGGTCGAGTACGGCATCAACCTGCCCGAGAGTGACAAACTGTTCTGGCGCGTCAAGATCGAGGACGTCGATTCGGATGGCGACGGTTTGACTGATGCCGAGGAATATGAGTTAGGCACTGACCCTAACAACCCGGAAACACTCACTGGTTATCCTGATATGTGGGTCGCCAAACACTACACGGCAGCCCTTCTCAACGGCGCTCTTGCCACACTTGATCTCAATGGCGATCCCGATGGCGATGGTCTCATCAACGCGCAGGAGTCGGTGCTCGGCACCGACCCGAATGTTGCTGACAATCCTGGCATTTTCCAGGAGGCCATCTCCAATGGCGACTTTTCTAACCCAGTGATCGGCACTGGGGTACGCGCAGCAACAACCAATCCCACCTGGGACTACTGGGAGGGAGGAGTGTCCGGCTGGACTGCCGTCGTCGGCTCCAACATCGAATTCCAAACCGTCGAACCCGATGACGCCAGCAGTGGGGATTATCCCTATGTCGAGCTGAAGGCACATCCCGCCGGGCACTACGGCATTAAACAACAGGTGGGCACTCACATCGGGACAACCTACCTGCTAGTTTTTGACTGCAAGGCGCGGCTAAACACCACCCCTTTTAACAATAACTTCACTGTCAATATCGACGGCGCCGTGGTCAAAGACATCACCTTCGAT
>JBAXRC010000475.1:0-2202 GCA_037131415.1 bacterium
TTTGCGGCGGCGCGCCGGCCTCGCGCGGAAGAGCGCCTGCAAAACAATGATGGGGAGATCCCCATACCCCCTTGGAGACGCGCGTGTTGTCCGGCGGCCGGGAATCGATCAGGCCAGCGTCATCATCCGTTCCATCGCTGCCATTTCTGGCAAACCGCCTCAGCCCATTATGCCACCGGCCAACGAATACCCTCGCTTCACTCGCAGCCGCCTCCGGCAGCACTCCGGCGGTAGGTGGGTGAAACATCTTTACCGCCATTAACCGTCTGGGTAATCTCGTGTCCGCTCAGCAAATAAGATTTTCGTTATAGTCACTGCCATGTATTCCAAAGAAATTAGACCGCTCAATGATAAGGATGTCCGCAATCTCCGTCTCGGAATCGCTGCTGCAAGGAAACAGATAAAGGCAGCACGCAAACGAGCGTTTATTGGTGGCCCCATCATAATTGCAGTCTTATGGGGACTCACACTTCTGTTCGCTGGCAGTTCGTCAGCCGTGACGGCAACACTCTTTTGGCTGCTTATCGGCATTCCAATATGCATCGCCTCCGGTGCCGATGCCATTCGTCCTCACCGAAAACGGATTATTCTTAGGGAAACAGCCCTGTCAAATGGTCAAACAGAAGAGATAAGAATTATCGCCGATGCAATGGTTGACTTGGAGGAAGTCGATGATGAGGGCGTATGTTTCGCGTTTCAAGTCGATCAAGACCGTATCGTCTTTGTTTGTGGCCAGGATTTTTATGCAGGCCCGAAGTTCCCTAATACAGACTTTTCGATTATTAGTATTCGGACCCAAGACGGCAAACTGGCAGATCTTACGATCGAGAAGCACGGGGAGAAACTCCGTCCATTACGTAAAATTTCTGCCGTAGCTCGAACGCCTCTTCGCTGTCCCCAACATCTCGAACTCGTCCCAGGCAAATTGGACAACATCGAAGCAATTCTCAAAGAGACCCATTGAAAATGTTCCAGCATCACTGTTGTGCATTACGTGAAGGCATTTGATGAATACTCAAGTCACATTTCGGTCAAATAAGTTTCCGCCATATGAAGGTGAGGAAGAACAAATCAACCCCGGCTTGTGGGGCAAGCGCCTTGCTGAATATTTTATTGAAAACCTGAAAGGAACCGGAATCGACACGGAAGAAATTATTCCGGAAGACTGGGGTTGGTATATCCCGATCAAAAATGAAGGGTTTCGGCTGGCCATATGCTGCGGCCACCAATATGGCGACTCCGATGAGTTCCTCTGTTTCACGGAACCGTCAAACCCAATCATCAGGAAACTCTTCAGGAAGATCGACGCGTCCGAACAACTCGGCCGTGTCATCGCCGCTATGTCTCAGATTCTTGCGTCGGATCCCGAAATCAGAGAAGTAGAGTGGTCGGACGGATCCAAGTGACGGCCACCCTGGAGAAGGTCAATATCCCTTCTCCCTCCAGGCCCCCCTCATCTCCGCATTCTGTCTACTATCACCATGGCACGCCGTAGCCGTACTCGCGGAGGCGGCTGGCCATGGCCCCCCCTTGCCAGCGTAGCGACCCCGCGAAGCCGGGCGCGCGTGCCGCGCCGCCCTTGTTATTCCTTGAACCTTATTGCCGAAAATCCGTCGTAACCCGTTCTTATTAAGCTCACTACATCAAAAATGAAACTTCGCGTTTTTGGCGTTTATCCTGATATTGTCCTCATATTTCCCCAATAATTCTTCAATTTCGGTCGATATTTCTTCAAAAATGAGCCTGCTTAGGCTCTCTTTGACGGCGTGACCTTGCCGATCCACTCGTACCGTGAGGCTTTCGGTCTTCTTCCCCGCTTTCGGCACACGATCACTCCGTCTGCCTCGAACATTCGCAGGATGCGCCAGGCCTTTTTATGGTCGATCCCCAGTCGCGATCCCAGGGCGCGACAGGATATGAAAAAGTCCTTTTCGTAAAAGGTTAGCCAGAATAGGAGACGATACGCCAACTCTACGTCAGGCTCATCATACCCGACATGCTTTGGCACTGTCGGCGCCGATCCTTTTTGCTTTGCGGTTTCAAGCGCTTCCGTCAATAAATCCGCGAAGGCAGGATACTTGGCCCTTTCCCATGAAGTGACAACTTCACCCCAGACATCAGCAAACTGAATGTCATCTATGACAAGTTTGGCTTGCCCGTGCCATTGTTCGACATGGGGCCGGATCATCGGCATGTCTGCTC
>JBAXRC010000476.1:0-2194 GCA_037131415.1 bacterium
CTTCTCGAAAGCCCCAGACCAACTTTCGTCCAGCGAAGCCAGTTGCGATACCACCAAGAGGCGTTGTCCATCCGCAACACGCCCTCCTTCGGTTTTCGAGACGACGGTGGTTCCCGTTGAAGCACAACCGGCCATGAGGCCGGTCAAGCAGACCGCAACCATTCCCTGCCGCCACCTTGAGGGGCCTGTATGCATAATATACCTCCCGTATTTGCCCTGGAGCACACTAGAATACATAATTCAGGCTTGCCATAACCGCGTGGTGGTTCTCGATGAACAACGCATCGCTGTTATCCGGGAAGACCACGATTCCCGAGTCCGTGGCGTCGAACGAATACAGCCATTCCCGCATATAGTCGACCGACAGCCAGACCCGCTTCGTAATGGAAACATCCACGCCAAATGACGCACGGGCGCCGTAGGCCATGGAATACTGGTCGCTATAGGTTTCTGAAAAGACGCCATCCGTCACATTCGTGTCCATGCCACTACGGGCGGTACCCGACGCCTCGCCCAGAAAGAACAGGATGGAACCGTGCGCCTGGAATGTCGGCGTGTCAAAAGGCCGCCAGTTACCGGTGTATCCGCCCTCCAGCATCATCCATGTCACATTGCCATTCCCCTCCCCGGTAACCCCGTTTTCTGTGACTGTGGCATTCTTCTGCATGCCCAGATAGCGGAACCCGATGACCGTCCCATACTCGGCCTGGTTGTTACGGCCGTTGATGAGCGCCCACGTTGCTTCAAAATCACGAGAGATGGTATCGATCGTCTGCGAGTACTTGGGTTTTTTGAACTCGTATTGGAGATCCGATTTGACAAAGGACACATCCAGCACCCCATCCCCGCGCCCAACCTTCATCTGCACTCCCGACCCGTTCCCGGAGGTGCTTCCATTTTCCCAATCTTCCCCCCCCTTGGCCGTGGTGGGTCCCCGCTGTTGTATGGCATCATGCTCGTAGAGCCAGTTTTTGTACAGCAACCCGCCCGACACGCGCCAGGGAGTCGGCGCCTCCTGAGAGGCCTCGGCGATCATGGCATCACTTCCTGCGTCCGGTTTCGTCTTCTCCTGTGCCGGGCAGAGACTGACTCCACCCATCATGATCATCGTCATCCAGATTATCTTCTTCATTGCTCCTCCTGTTTTTACTTCTCTGTTTACTGACTGTTTCATCCGTATTCTCCTCTTTATTCTTGATCGTTATTTTTTGTCCGTGTTTATCCCCACTTTGGCGATCCCGCACTTTCGGGCTTCATCCAGAACTGCCACCACATTTTTAAAATTCGCACCCGCATCAGCATTGACAATCACCTTGGGATCCTTGCTGGTGGTCTTATAGTTCTGCAGCCGCATCGGCAACTGCGCGATCGAAATCTTTTCCTTGTTGTAGAACACCTCGCCTTTTTCCGTGACACTCAGGGTGACCGACTTCTGCATTTCCTGCTGGTCACCCAGAGAGGCCGCCGAAGCGGCGCTCGGCAACGCTACCGAAACGCCCTGGTTCTGGGTCATCGACAGCGAGACCATGATAAAGGTGGCCAACAAAAAGAATATGATGTCGATCAGCGGGATGATCTCGATCCGTGCCTTTTTTCCTGGTCCACCGCCTCCACCGCCATGCATCGATTCATTCTCCTTAATTAGTCTGATGTTGGCCCATGGCCTCCAACGGGCCTGCCGGGCGGTTTACGAGCAATTCCAGCTGGATGGCCGCCGCCTCCATTTCCTGCCTGGCTTCTTCCATACGCGCATTCAACATATTAAACGGGATCAAGCTGGTGATGGCGATTCCAAGGCCGAACGCGGTCGCGATCAACGCCTCGGCGATACCCCCCGTGATCGCCCCGGGGGCGCTAAGTTCGCCGCCAATCAGGGCAAAGGAACCCATCATGCCCGTCACGGTGCCGAGCAACCCCAGCAGTGGGGCGAGCGTGATGACCGTATCCAGGATGGGAATCCCGCGGCGGTAGCGCCGCATTTCACGTGATTGAGAAAACAGCAGCGCATTCGAAATGGACTTCTCGCGGTGCTCTAACGCATAGGCCAGTGCCCTCAGCACAAAGAAGCGCGATTTACCCCCGACGGCCAGCGCCCTTTCAAAATCCCCATCGGTCACAGCCTCGAGAAACCGTTGGACGGCCTGCGGATTTCGTCGGCTTTGCTCAAGCGTCAGAAAGATGAGGCGCTCTATAA
>JBAXRC010000477.1:0-2192 GCA_037131415.1 bacterium
GCGGCCGGGATCGCCCATGAAATCAGCACCCCCATCCAGTTCATCAGCAACAATATCCAGTTCCTGGCCAAGGCGTCAGAGACCCTGTGGGGCGTGGTTGACCGGTCCGCGCAGGTGCCGCACGCCGAAGGAGCCTCCCTCCGGGAGCAGGAACAACTCATCTATCTGCGCCGGGAAATGGCCGAGGCGGTTCAGCAGACGCTCCAAGGAGTGGAGCGGATCGCCACGATGGTGAGGACCATGAAAGATTTTGCCCAGAAGGGGGCGGCTCATGAAAGAACCCTGATGGATCTGAACAAAGCGGTGACGGATACCGTTGCGGTCTCGCGCCACGAATGGAAATACGTGGCCCAGATCCAGTTGGATCTGGATTCCGCCCTGCCGCCGGTCCTCTGTTTTTCCGGTGAGATCAAGCAGACCCTGATCGGTCTAATTACCAATGCCGCCCATGCCATCGCCGAAAGACGGGCCCGCCAGCCTCTGCCCCTGGGGCTGATCTCCATTGCCACGCGGCGGGAGAAGGATCATGTCTTGCTGGCGGTCTCGGATAACGGAGCAGGAATTCCTCCGGGCATACGGGACCGGGTGTTTGAGCCGTTCTTTACAACCAGGGAATTAGGGCGCGGGTACGGGCTCACCCTCGCGTATGCTTCCGTTGTCAAGCGGCATGGAGGCAGTCTGACCTATGATACGGACGAGAACAAGGGCACAACGTTCCGGGTCGCTCTGCCCGCGTCGGCCGAGGCGGGGCTGGAGAGGGGGGCTCATGAGCCTGAATGACCCTTCCGGGGCGCATGTTGTGTTTGTGGACGATGATCTGTATGTACTCGACAGCATGCGGCGGGTCTTCATGCACATGAACACCCCCTGGCATCTGGAATTCTTTGCCAATCCCCGCGAGGCCTTGGAGTACGTGAAGCACCAGCCCTGCGATGCCATTGTCTCGGACATCAGTATGCCGGAAATGACAGGGTTCGGCCTGTTGGCTGAAGTGCGGGCCCGCCATCCCGCCGCGTTCTGCGTTCTCCTGTCGGGCGACTTCTGTGAAGCCGACCTCCGGGAATGTGAACAGTGGGGCTACGTGTTTCTTGAAAAACCATGTTCCCTGAATGATGTGAGAGCCCTCATTGAGGCGGGACTTGAAAAGGCCCGGCAGAAAGAGGGGGCGTGACCATGCCTGCCCGTCCTCAATTCACTCTGCTGCTGGTCGATGATGATGCGATGTTCCGTGCCGGAACGCGCCGGCTTCTCTGGATTACCCGGGAGGCGCTTCCTTTCGACATCGTGGAAGCCGGTGACGGGGCGCAGGCGCTTCAGGTGATTCAGCGCCAGCCTGTCGATTGTGTGCTTCTCGACAACCAGATGTCCGGTGGGTTGGGGCTTGATTGGATCCCGAAATTTCTTGCGGCAGCCCCGGATCTGGCGGTTGTGATGATCACCGGCGGCGGGGACGAGCGCACCGCGGTCGAGGCCATGAAAAAAGGGGCGATGGATTACCTGGTGAAGGGGAGCATGACGGTTGAGTCCCTGCAGCGCGCCATCACGAATGCCCTGGAGAAGGTCGAGATGCGGAAGACGCTCGCCCGGCAACGCGCGTCTCTCATTGATGCCGAACGGCAGAAGGTCATGGTGGAGAGTCTTGCGACCGCCTGTCATCACATTGGACAGCCAGCGACCGTGGTCTACACCATTTTGCAGATGATGATGAAATGGGATCTCCCCCCCGGGCAGAAGCAAATGCTGCAGGATGCCCTTGCTTCCGCCGAATCCCTGGTGGATGACATTCACCGCCTTCAGGCCATCAACGAGTATCGCACGGTCCCTTATCTGGCCTCACCCGGCCCCGGGGGCAACATCGTCGAGGTTCCCGCTGACTGAAAACCGGGTCAGGCTCCTAGGCTTACCTGAAGAGGGGGCAAGGTCTGGCAGGGCGCCCCTGAAAAGATTCCCGCTTTTCAATAAAGGATTGTGATGAGCCCCTCTGTTTTGCTATAATGAGGGTCGATTATTGCATAAACAAGGGGCACGGAGTGTCTCGATAATCCGCTGGCCGTAGCGGGCCATCAGTCCGCGGGCATAGGATGAATTGGGGGGCAAATGATGGACGGCCCTCAAATTCGCGCCTGATGGGAAGAGCTTGCCGCAGAAGTACTTAAGTCTATTTTTCCAGCCAGGAATCCAGCGTGGACGGG
>JBAXRC010000478.1:0-2191 GCA_037131415.1 bacterium
GAATTAATGAGGCATCCACCTACCGCAATAATCTTGCCCTGGTCAACGGGGCCATGGCCATGCTCAGCTATTTCAACGCTTTCGGGACACAGAACGCACGCCTCCGATCGGAGTCAGGAACAGTTTCCGCAATTGCCGGGATCTTCAAGGCTCCTTTTGACATTCTTGCCGATAAATTGCGCGGATACATCGGCTTGACCATGGACATGATGGAGCAGCCGGAGAAAGTCATGAAAGCCTGCGAGGCATTGATGCCTCACCTCTATAATGTGGCCCTGACATCAGCTGACCCCAATAAACAGGTTCCGATCGGTTACTGGATGCACCGTGGCTGCGTTCCGTTTGTGTCGAAAGGCACTTTTGAATCGCATTACTGGCCGACCGTGAGGCCGATAATCGAGGAATTATGGAAGAACGGGCATCAGACTCTTTTCTATGCCGAGGGCAAATGGGATGCGCATCTGGAAAGCTTCAGGGATTTGCCCGACAAAAGCATTGTCTACCATGTCGACCAGGGCGACATCTTCAGAACGCACAAGATCCTGGGCGACAAGTTCTGTCTCAGCGGCGGCATTCCAAACTTCCTGCTTTCATACAGGACTCCAGATGAAGTCCGCGCCTACTGCAAAAAAGTGATAGACGGTGTCGCAGGGAACGGCGGTTACATCATGGACGCCAGCGCCATCATGCAGAATGACACCAAGGTTGAAAACCTGAAGGCATTGACTGATTTCACCCGCGAGTATGGTATTTATTCATCCGGTTCCGTCAATCTGAAGGACGCCGATAAGCTCAGGAATGTGCCAGCCCCAGGAACTGCTTTCGGTAAAAACTATGGCATGGCTGACCAGCCAAACCCGCGCGTCCCTCCAGGATCCTGCATCCCGTGGGAGGAAAAAGTGAAGGAAATTCCAACGATAACCGGGAACAAAGAACTGGTGGAGACTATCTGGAAAAATGTGGACGGGTTTGGCAACATGTTTATCTGGCAGTGCTTGCTGTCTTTTTAATTTCCAGGAGAAACGTCTGAAGAAAAAGCAGCAGGAGAAGAAAGCCCGCATATTGCAACGCTGCAAAGGGAGCCAGGGGCAGACCTGAATTTTCAAAAAAGAGGGGTTATGCGTTATTTATTACTGGTGGTGTTGTTGTCGGCTGGTGTCGGGCGGGCTGAGTGGACGCGGTGGCATGGGGAGGGGTTTAACGGGGCTGGTGATGCTCAACGGCTGGCGGATCAGTGGGGCCCGGGGACAAATGTGCGGTGGGTTGCGGAGATGCCGGGGGTAAGCGCGGCCACGCCTATTGTGAGTGAAGGCCGGGTGTATGTGAGTGTGTTTGAGGAAAAGACGGCCACGATAGGGGCGCTTTGTTTCTCGGTGGCGGAGGGGAAGGAGCTTTGGCGAAGAGATGTCGCTAAAGGTGTAAAGGCGCAGCGGCCGGACAGCGTAGCAGCGGCGAGTGCGGTCGTCGGGAATGGTCGCGTTATCTTTACATTCAGCAGCGGGGATGTGGCGGCGTTTGACACTGCTGGGAAACTTCTCTGGAAGTGTAATCTTGTCACGACTTATGGCGAGCTGGGCAACAAGTTCGGGTACAGCAGCAGTCCTGTTCTGGGGGACGGGAGACTGTTTATCCAGATCCTGAGGGACAATGCGAATCCGTCGCTGGTGGTTTGTCTGGATGCGGCGAGCGGCAGGGAGGTCTGGAAGGTGGAGCGCGCCACTTCTGCGAAGGAGGAGAACAAGGATGCTTACTCGACGCCGTGTTTCGTTAAGGATGCGGGGCGGACGCTGCTGGTAGTGGCCGGTGGTGATTATATAACGGCGCATGAGTTGAAGGATGGCAGGGAGGTCTGGCGGTCGAAATGTTATGCGGAGGCGGGTACGAAGAATTTTAACAGGTTGATTCCGAGCCCGACGGTGTGCGGGGACCAGGTGGTTCTTCCCGTGAACAGGGGGAGCAAGCTGGTGGCGGTGAAGATTGGCTCAGGGGATTGGAGCTGGACGCTGCCGAAGGTGTCGTCGGATGTAAGTACGCCTCTTTTCTACAAGGGGAATGTTTATGTTCTAGATAGCGGGACGCGGAAGATGTTTTGCGTGGAGGCTAAGACTGGTGCGTTGTTGAATACCGTCAAGCTGCCGGGGAGCAGGTCGTGTTATGCTTCCCCTGTGGCTGGTGACGGGAAGATTTATGT
>JBAXRC010000479.1:0-2188 GCA_037131415.1 bacterium
ACATGCCCCAGGCCCAGGCGGCAAGATCACCCCAGTCGTAATCCGGATAGGCGGGAAAGAAGCCGGTCTGGCGATAATTCGCCTGCTCATCAAGGCCACACTGCTGGTACCAGAAAGCCATAACGGCCATGCCGCGCTGGAGAGGCTGCGAAAAGGTCTTTGCAATGTCGTTCAAGACATTCGTCGTCTGATCCTTGCCCAGTTTAGCCTCAAACGAGGGATGCACGATAACCGGGAACGGTGCATGGTGAGCTGCCGTTTCGGCGGGAATGAACAACACCGCACGAAAGCCGAGTTTCGCATCAGGTCCGAACGCCAGTTGCACCACCCGACAGGTCGCCGTCCCGTCCAAGACCGCCTGTGTCGCCAGATCCTTGCCGGTCACCGCGCCCGGAGGGGGTGGCATACGGCCAAGGGCGTAATGCTGGATGACGGCCTTCATCCGTTCTCGTTGGGCGATCCATTGCGCGGCCGTGGTGATCGCCTTGCCATCGGCACCGATGAGCGGATCGGGCAACCCCGCCTGAACGGGCAGATTGCTGACCGCTTCGAAATCATCGCTGCGGAAGGGGTCGTTGAGCGTGAGACTGTTTGTCTGCCCCGACACCATTCCAGGCAAAAACAACCAGGCGAACAGGCAAGAGGCCAAACACGACCCCACCTTAAAGCATCCAAGTTTATTCATAATATCATTCCAAGCCATTTTCAAATTACCGAAAGGAATTACACCAGACTTCCCCTTATCAAGGCAATAACGCTCTTCAACAAAAATCTGGCGGGCGAGAATCGCGAGGGGCAGTTATTGGGGGTACCCCGCCACCTACAAGGCCACGGGGACACCCCTCATGCAACTGACTCCTTACCGCTTTAGCCGGTCTTCAATTGACTTAAGTGCCATTATTACCCTATTGTTTAGGTCTTATGTCGACTTCATTACCGACCAGTTTAACGGCGTTGCTGACACGAACGGGACTGCTGTCCGAGTCCCAGATCACCACCCTGGTCCAGCACGCCAAACAGAACGACCTTTCCCTGACCCGCGCCGCCGTGGCCCAGGGGTTCACCACCGAGGAGGCGTTCCTGGAATCGCTGGCTTCCGTCCTTCATCTCCCCTTCCTGCGGCTCGGCACCCTCTCCATCGAGTCCGCCATTCTGGAAAAACTACCCACCCGCGCGGCGTTTCAATACAACGTGATTCCCTACGCCATCGAGAATGGCGCCCTCATGGTCGCCACCAACGACCCCTTCGATTCCGGGCTGGTGGATGCCCTGCGCCTCGCCTCCGGCATGCGTGTCCGGCTCGCGCTGGCCCTTCTTACCGACATCACCAACGCCACCAAGAAGTTCTACGGGGTCGGCGCCGACACGATGGAAAAGCTGATGCAGGAGAACCAGCGCATCGAGGTCGCGGCCGATGAAACCCTCCTGAAGACCGACCTGAGCGAGCTGGACCAGGAGGCCTCCATCGTCCGGTTCGTGAACCAGATCATCTGGGAAGCCTATCAGGAACGGGCCACCGATATCCACATGGAGCCCATGGAACACCAGCTCCGCATCCGCTACCGCGTGGACGGCGTCCTCCACCAGACCCCGTTGCCGCCCCAGCTTTCCCGTTTCCAGGCGGCCATCATTTCCCGCATCAAGGTCATGGCCAACATGGACATCGCCGAAAAACGCCTGCCCCAGGACGGCCGTATCGGTATGCGGATCCAGGGCGAGGACATCGATATCCGCGTGTCCACGCTGCCGACCGCCTACGGTGAAAGCGTCAGCCTTCGTCTCCTCATGCGCGGCAAGGAATTCATCGGGCTCCGCCAGCTCGGACTCCGGGAACGCGACGAAACCATCATCCGGAAAATCATCGAGAAACCGAACGGCATCATCCTGGTGACCGGCCCCACCGGATCCGGAAAATCCACCTCGCTCTACGCCTACCTGCACGAGATCAACACCATCGACCAGCGCATCATTACCGTCGAGGATCCGATCGAGTACGAAATGGCCGGGATCAACCAGTGCCATGTGAAGGCGGAAATCGGGCTGACCTTCGCCAATGCCCTGCGCTCCATCCTCCGCCAGGATCCCGACATCATCATGATCGGGGAAATTCGCGATTTTGAAACGGCGGAAATCGCCATCCGGGCCTCGCTCACCGGCCATCTGGTGTTCAGCACCCTGCACACCAACG
>JBAXRC010000480.1:0-2179 GCA_037131415.1 bacterium
GTTTCTCCGCCAGTTCCGCCGCCGCCTGTGTCGCCAACCATTTGACCTGCCCTTGATTGATCGGCGCGAAGTCATTGGGTACGGCGTTGGTGTTGATCACGTTGCGGTTGGCCCACCATGCCGGGGCTTGGGCGAAAACGGCGGTAGCCGTCAACGCAAAAATACCGACCAGCGCCGCAATCTGCTCCTTGATGCGCACCATTCCTCTCCTCTCCCTGACCATCGCCTTTTGCCGTCAGAAGTCAAACGAGATAACAGGAGGAAATCGGGCGCATCTGCGGTTAGGTGCCGGTAGCAGTTGGTGAGGGCGGTTGGGTGGCGCAGCGGAGCCGTGAGGCTTTGATCGAAAGGGTCACTAACTGGCCGGTGAGGGTCTTGAAGGTTCTGTAGTTGGCCAGTTCCCTTCTGACGACCGGCAGGTTCGCAGGCCGGACGTACTCAGAGCGGCTTTTACCTTGGTGCGTGTAGCTGATCTGGTTGAACGGCGTGCGTTGCTGGGCCGGGTTGCGATACTGGACGCTCAGCGTTCCCGGGCGCATGTCGCCGAGCCGGACGAGGCGTTGTTTCAGCGCGGCGATCTTATTTTCCACGGCGGTCAACAGGGGCGTTGTCATGGGGGCTCCTTTTCGGTATAGGGTAGCTTCGTAGTGCTACTATGTCAACAGGAGAGACCTGCATGCGATCAGAACAGAGCGACCCGTGGCCCGAGTTGATGGCCATCGAAGACCAGTTGTTGGCGCAGCTGAGGGAGGAGTTCCGTCTGCGTCTGGAGCGCCGCCTTCAAAACCAAGTCACGGCCCAGGAGGCGCAACTGCCCGAGGTCCAGGAACTGACCCGGCGCCGGCGGGTGGACCTGCACTTGATCAGCACCTTCGGGCCAATCCGGCTGCAGGTGGTCAAAGGCTATCGTGTTGCGCAGCGGCAGTGGATCGTCCCGGTCCGCCGGGCTTGGCGGCTCGCGGACCACCAACGCCTCACGCCCGCCTTCCAGCGCAAGCTCTGCGGTACCGCGGCCGCGACCGGCTCCTTTGAGAAGGCCGCCGCCCTAGCAGCCGAATGGGGCAGCGGCATTAGCGACGATGCGATTCGCTCGTGCGTGGTGGCGCTAGGCGGCCAGGCTCAGGCCCATCCGCTGTCCACCCCATGTCCAGACCGGGCGGGAGCGGACGATACCCTCATCATCATGATGGACGGCTGGATGGCACGGCATCGCGGCAAGCACTGGGGCCGGAAGCGCCGCGCCCAAGGTCAGGAACGGGTGCAATGGCACGAGATCAAGTCGGCCGTCATCTATCGGTTGCGGGACCAGGTGGCCGTGAGCTCTCGCCGTCGCGCTCTGCTCTCGAAACATGTCGTGGCCGCACCCGCCACCACCGATCCGGTCACGTTCGGTAGCAGGGTCCAGAGCGAGGCGCGCCGGATGGGCTTGGCAGAGGCTAAACAGGTCTATGTGGTCATGGACGGTGGCGTGTGGCTGTGGCACATCTTTGAAGATCGCTTCAAGCTCTGCGCCGTCGGCACCCTCGACTTCTACCACGCCAGTCAGCACCTCCAGGCCCTCGCCGCCGAACTTTTCGGCGACAGCCAGCAGGCCCGCACTTGGAGCCACCGCATCCTGCACGCCCTCAAACACCACTCCCCGCGCAAGCTGTTCAAGACGCTGGGCCATCTCGTGGCCCATCCCCCCCGACGTGACAAACAAACCCGAGCGGCCATCCGCTCCGCCAACGAGTACTTCACGGCCCACCAGGACCACCTGAACTACGCGCACGCCGCCACGGCCGGGCTGCCGATCGGCAGCGGCTCGATGGAATCCCAGTGTTCCCAGTTCCAGAACCGCTTCAAACGCCGCGGGCAGTTCTGGTCTTACAACGGCTCTGCCGCCTTCCTCGAAGTCGCCGTCCGTTACCAGAATGGAGAACTCATCTCCCTCTGGGCCGCATGACTGCACCTAATCGCAGATGCGCCCGATCACAATCAGCTCCCCTTCGCCCAGCACCCGGCGGACTTCGGCCGCGCCCGGGCGCAGGGATTCGCAGATGCCCGGCATCGGCAAGATGAATTGCTCGCTGCCGACGCCGACGACCATGCCCTGGATCACCGCCATCGTCAGTGGCAGACGGATGGTCAACGTTGTGCTCAAGCCCGGCGTGCTCTGGGCCTCGATGCGCCCGCGCAG
>JBAXRC010000481.1:0-2178 GCA_037131415.1 bacterium
CGGAGGTCGCGGTCCACCTGAGCACGGCACTGTTTGAGAGACACCTGAGCGCGGCGCTGCTGAAGTTACACCCGAGCGTTCCCACAGGTGGGCGCCGATCTCCGAGCGGCGCTGGGACCTGGGAAGCACCTGGTGTGCACAACCGCGCCCGGAGGTCGCGGTCCACCTGAGCACGGCACTGTTTGAGAGACACCTATGACACGAAATATTAAAACCTGGATGCGGTATGGGACGCCAGAGATTGAGCTTAGAACGCGTAGTTGGCCGTCAGGATGAAATTGCGGCCGGGCTCATTGACGCCTGAGCCGTGGATCCGGTAATCCTTGTCGAAGATATTCTCAACCCCCACGGTCATGGCCAGGTCACGGGTGATCTGGGAGCCCACCCGCGCCCCGAATACCACATAGCCCGGGGTGCCGCCGGGCGGGATGCGCTGGGTGTCGCGCCGGTCTTCCGCGGATAGTTTGTCGGCCTTGTCGGCGGCATCACAGAGTCCCTCTATCCAATATTTTGCGCTATCGGTCTGGCAGCGCACCCCCAGTTGCGCAGTCGGCGGCATCAGCCGGGTGATGTAATCCCGGGAGGTGGCAGGGCTGGATGTTGGATAGGCTTCGACCTTCCCATCCATCCAGGCGGCGCCCAGCCAGGTGGACCAGTTTTGAGAGAGGGTGAGCTGTCCCAGCCATTCCAGCCCCTGCACGTAGCCATCGCCGGAGTTTTTCTTGGTGACTTCCTGCAGGCCGTCAATCGTCCGCCCCGTGGGCGCCCTGACGATCATGTCCTCAATGCGGGTGTAATAGTAGGTAAGCGAGGAGGAGAAGGTTTCAAAACGGGACTTGATCCCCGCCTCATAGGACAGGAAGCGCTCCGGATCGAGCTCGGATACGGGGGTCTCGATCTCATTGCTGCGTGCCGTGTCGAAGCGGGTCAGGTCCGACAGGTTGGGGGCGCGGAATCCCTGCGAGATCCCGGCGAAAACAACCTGGCGCCGGTCTTGCGTCAAGGGATGGAGGAGGCGGAAGGAACCCGCCACGGAATCCCAGCTCCCGTTTACCGACATGGCTTTTCCGCTGACGGGATTCTTCACCCGGTTGGCGTCGGCCTGGCTGAACATGTAGCGCGCCCCGGGGATGACATCCAATTGATCCTTGAACAGGCTGATGGTGTCCTGGAGGTAAACACCGAACGAGTCGTAGCGGGCATCGTCACCCACCGGGCCCTGGATGTCGGATTTGCTGAATTTTCCGTTGGCCTTGTACTTGTCCAGGTACGAGTCCACGGTGTCATGATAATAATCGGCTCCGTAAACCAGATTGCCTGCCGGCGTGTCGGATTCCAACTGCAGTGAAGTGCCCCAGGTGGTGACCGTGAAGCCCTGCGCCTCGCTGGTGTTATCCGGTTTGATGCGATATTCATCCTCCTGCTGGTTCTGGCGCGACACGGTCAGTTCCGTGCGGTCGACAAATGAGCCCGGGGTCTCGCCCCGGTATTTCAGGTAGTCCAGGGTGCGATGCTGATCCAGCGCCCGCATTTTCTCGTTACCGACGCTGCACCCATACCAATCCAGGCCATAGATCGTCTTGTGTGTCCGCCAGACATCGTCCTGGCTTGCGGACTGGTGTCCATAGGTCAGGATCTGGTTCTTATCCAACGAGTAATCGATCCGGCCGTCAAAATCCAGCTCCTCATTCCCGGTGTGGCGTTGCCGCCCGACCTCCTTGCCGCCCTGCAGGTCGCCGTAATCCTTTAATGAGATTCCGCCGATAAACCCGAGCTGTTCATTGGGGCGGGCACCGAGCTGGATCCGTCCGATATGGGAGCGCTCCGCGGTGGCTCCCCGGTAATACAGCCGGCCATCCAGCGAAGGGGTTCCGGTGAAGGACGGGGGGGCGATGGTGCGGGCGTTGACGGTCGCCCCGATGGCGTCGCTCCCGTACAGGACCGAGGCGGGCCCCATGACCACATCAAGGTCGCTGACGGACAGCAGGTCCACGGTGTTCCAGTATTGGTTGGGGCCGTCCCGGAAGACTGAATTATTCAGCCGGATCCCCTCAACCATGAAAAGGTTCCGGAATCCCGTGAAGCCGCGGAAATAGGGCGATCCCTGTCCATTGGCTGTTTTTTGGCCCAGCATGGACGGGATACCCGCGAAGGCTTCGGGTGTTGACCGGGCTGATT
>JBAXRC010000482.1:0-2173 GCA_037131415.1 bacterium
GTGTTCAGAAATCAGAAATCAGAATTTTCTGAAAACTGGACACTGAATACCGAACACTTTCTTTTGCTTTACTCTTCCTTTGGTTTCAATTGCGGAAACAGGATCACATCACGGATGGCTTCGCTTCCCGTCAGGGTCATGATGAGGCGGTCAATGCCAATACCCATGCCACCGGCCGGGGGCATGCCGTGCTCCAGGGCCGCGAGGAAATCCTCGTCCACCTTCTGTGCCTCCTCGGCTGCCGTTTGCGAAACAGCCATGGCCACCTGTTCCTCAAATCGCCGCCGTTGCTCAAGGGGATCGTTCAGCTCGGAATATCCCGGGGCGATCTCCTTGCCGCCGATCACAAGCTCGAACACATCCACGAGGGAGGGATCATCCTCGCACCGGTTTGCCAGCGGCACCAGTTCGGCAGGAAGCCGCGTGACAAAGGTCGGATTCTGGAGCGATTTCTCAATCACCTTGGAATAGATCTCATGCGTGATCTCATCGCCGCTCCAGGCCGGATCGACATAAAGCCCAAGCGCCTCGGCCTTAACCCGCATGGCACCCTTGTCCAGCGAGAACCAGTCGGCGCCCATGCGCTCGGAAACCAGATCCCGATACGCCACCTCGCGCCAGGGGCGGGTCAGGTCAATCGGGGCTTCCGGTGAACCGACCTGCAATGTTCCCATAACCGCCTGGGCCACATGGGTAATCATCCCCTCAACCAGCTCCTTCATGCCCCGCATGTCAGAATAAGCCTCGTACACTTCCATCATGGTGAATTCCGGATTGTGGGTACGGGAAAGCCCCTCGTTCCGGAAATTACGATTCAATTCGAACACCTTGTCGAAGCCCCCCACCAGCAGTCGCTTGAGATACAGTTCCGGAGCGATCCGCAGGTACATGCGGCAATCCAATGCCTCATACTGCGTCACAAAGGGCCGCGCGGTCGCGCCCCCGGGCTGGGGCTGCATCATGGGGGTCTCCACCTCCTGGAACTGGCGTTCCACAAGGTAGTTCCGGATTTCCCGGACAGCCTGGATTCGCTTATTGAACACCTCGCGCACCGCGGGATTGGCCACCAGGTCCAGGTAGCGCTGACGGTAGCGCTGATCCGTATCCTTCAGGCCGTGCCATTTCTCAGGCAAGGGCAGCAAGGCCTTCGAAAGCAGGGTCCAGCGCTCGATCTTGATCGTCTGCTCGCCCGTCCTCGTGATGAAGAGGGTTCCCTCAACGCCGATATGGTCGCCTATGTCCAGCAGTTTGAATGCATCAAAGCCCGCCTCGCCAAGACTGTTCTTCTGGGCGTAGATCTGGAAACGGTCGGATCCGTCCCGCAGGTCGGCAAAAATGCTCTTGCCCATGTCCCGGCTGGTGGTGAGCCGTCCCGCCACCGCAACGGGCTTGTTTTCCTCGAAGGCAGCACGAACTTCAGCCAGACGTCCGGACCGTTTAAAGGCGCGGCCAAACGGCGGATATCCCTTCTCCTCCAAGGCCTTCATGTTCGCCCGCCGCTGCTCCACATATTCGTTCGTCGTTTCCAATGTCATAACCAGCTCCACGTAAAATCAGTAGTCAGAATCCAGAATCCAGCTAATCATTATCCTGTATTCTGGGTTGGGACTTCAAGACCGTTTCTTGTCGACTTTTACTTCCGGTCCCCTGGGGTGGAAGGATTGGGCGGGGTGGACACGGCGTTGGTGGTCACCACCACAGGCGGTGCGGTGGTAACCGCAGCCGGCGGCAGATCCAAAGCATCCCCCTCCTCCCCCTCGAAAAGTACATCAGCCTTCCTCGCACCGGGCGGCGGCTTGAAATCAAATGTGCCTGTCGGCAAGACACCCTCAATTTGCCAGCTGGAGAAGCGGTTCAACACCGTCATCTTCATCCCCTTGTCGGGAATTCCCTCGCCGGACAGGGAGGACAACCCCTTGGTCATGTCGCTCAAGACCTGAACCACCACAGGCTTCAGTCCGGTACTGACCCACAAATCCCAGTCAAACTGATCCTGGATGAATTTCAGGCGCTCACACTCCTGCCCATCGAGCGTTTCCTTACCCATGTAAGTCACCTTGGTGACCCCGTCCATGATCGAGGCGTAGACATCGTCCCGGAGCAGATTGTCCACAAACAGCATATTCCCGGACATCGGACCCACTCCCTGGGACAATTGCTCAAAAGACTGGGG
>JBAXRC010000483.1:0-2160 GCA_037131415.1 bacterium
AGCATGTAGAGCCCGCCTGCGAGCTGTTCCTTTTCATCGACAGAAGTCAGTGCTTCCGTTGAGCCGTGCTGGCGCATCACGCCTTTGGAGGCCAGGCGCAACCGGCCGATATTTAGGGTTTCCAGCGACACGCGGAGCTGTTCTGCGGAGAGTCCCTCCGCTATTAATCGCGTTTTTTGAAGAACGAACGACTCCGCGTAAGGGGTGGGAGCGCACCGGACGACATGACCGGACCCAGTTTCAAGAAGCACGGTGTGTCGACACTCCAGTGCCCGCCGCTGGAATGTCTCCAGAATCGCGCCCGAGGAGACCGCTTCCATGGTGAACAGATAGGCTGTTCCCATGAGAAAGCCAATCTTCACCCCGCGTTCCGCCAGCGACGCCATGGATGCCGCAGCCATGGCGGCGCTGAGTGCGTCGTGGATGCCGCCCGCCAACAATACATGGCAGGAGGGCAGTTCATTGGCGGGAACCGATTCCAGCAGGATGTGCGCCGCCTGCTCCCAGAGCACGAAGCTCGACAACGGGCCGACATGCCCGCCGCATTCCCGGCCCTCGAACACGAAGCGCCGCGCGCCCTCCTCGATAAACAACTTGAGCAAGCCGGGCGAGGGGACGTGGAGATACGTCAGGATGCCGTCCTGTTCCAGGAGTTTTGCCTGCTCGGGGTGTCCGCCTGCGATCAGCGCGTAAGGAGGGTGGTGTCGACGCACGACGGCCATTTGTTCTTCGCGCAGCGGTGCTTCGAGGAAGCCGAGTAGTCCGACGCCCCAGGGGCGGCCATCGAACCGGCGGTTCGATTCGGCGAGAAGGGTTTCAATCTCCTCCTCGCGCTGTACGCCCAGAGCGAGGAAGGGCAAAGCGCCAGCCTCGGCAACCGCCGCAGCAAAGGCGGGGGAATCGCTGACACGGGTCATGGGGCCCTGGGCGATTGGATACGTGGTGTGATGGGCCCGGGCCCATGCCGAGCCCTCCATGAGACTATCCACGCGCTGTGCGGAGCGCAGGTGCGAGGACAATTCGGCGCGCAGGCCGCGCAGGGTTCGTTCCACTGTGCCATAGCGCTCGGCGAGGCGGTGCGCGAAACCCGCGTCCTGCCCGAGCGGCAGTGGACGGGCTCCGTCATTCTTTCCGAAGAACACGAGGGATCGGAAGCGGAGGGGCGCCTCGTCGCCGGGACACAGGGTTTCCGAGCCGTCCATTTGTTCAATGCGGGCCCGGAAGGACGGGGGTAGCGGTGACTCGTGCAGCAAGGCCAGTTGAGAGTCGAGGACGACGCCAGCGGCGCCACCGGCAAAGGTGGCGGCGATGGTATGGCTGCCGATCCCGCCCTGGACCCATATGGGTAGAGTGATGACGTGGCACAGGCGTTGCAGCAGGATGAAAGCGGTTTCCTCCCCGACCCAGCCGCCGGACTCGTTCCCCTTGGCAATTATGCCGTCGGCGCCAGCCGCTTCCGCCGCCTGGGCGGTCTCGAGGTCCACGGATTCCACCAGAACCCGCACTTTTTGTTCGCGCAGGCGGAGGATATGCCTGGCCACTTCTTCGGGTTTGGTGCGGGCGAGGATAACCCAACCCACCTGCGGGGGCAGGTCATTCAGGAGCCCGGCAGCGATGGGGGTATCGCCCAGGTCAAGGCGCAAGCCGCATCGTTCGCGGGGTGCGTTGCGGAGTTCGGCGAGGGCTGAGCGCAGGGCGGCCTCGGAGGGCGCAGACTCGCCATTGAGAATGCCGATTTCACCCGCCCGGATGGCGGCCAAGGCGAGATCGGGAGCCAGAAAGCCCGCAAGTGAGGTCGCCATGAAATGAAAATCGTCCAGCCCTGTCATTGTGTTGATCTCCGATAAACAAGGGACTCATGATCTCAGGATCCCGTTAGTCCTCAATCAGAGGAACGTTAGAACGAGGTTCAGAAAGAAAACGTGAAGCATGAAAAGGTTGACGGCGGATGATGACACTCATGGAAAACAAACATTGGCATGATTGACAAAATGCCTTGCGGGATAGGTGCTGCTGGGTACAATACAACATTCAGTTATGAGAGGTATTGTCGAAACGGAAAGGCCTATTGTGAACAACGGAATATTGCATCACACGATTTTCTGCCGCATTTCCCGAGCTCTTAAGCGAATGAGGTGGGCGGGAGCCGCCGTGATCCTA
>JBAXRC010000484.1:0-2157 GCA_037131415.1 bacterium
CTCCTGGGCGGCATGAACGAACGCATAACGCACGCCGTTATGCGACGTTGCCCGGCCCGGTCGCGGCGTAGCTGCGAACGGGTGAAGGCTCGGCCCCGCGCGGCTTGGCGCTGCGGCCGTCGCATCACCGACCACGCCCATTCCCAGGATCAGCCGCAATGAGCGCAGCAGCCCGCTGAAAGCGGAGGGACTTCAAGGCGAAGTGGACGGGGGCGACGTAGGCGGCAACGGCCGCTTGGCCTTGATGGCCCGTAGCGTCATGGGTGAACCCGCTACTGCGGGTGAACACCAGATTGGGGGACTCATCCGGGTCATGTTCAAAAAGGTCGCGCCGCCTTGTCCCTGGTCAGGCAACTAAAAGGATAATAGTCAGTCCCGGCGGCGCTCCGGTAGCGTAGCCGCTGGCGTGCGCCGTGGCCTTTTTCAGCACGGCGCATGACAGCGGCGGAGCGCCAGGTCCAAGTAGTGCAGGCAGGGTGTCCCGAGAGACCCGAAGAAACATCTCTATCGATCCGTCTGTCTAAACATTGAACGATGACATGGCCATTTTCGTCTTATGCCTCATCGCGTCGGGATCCTGTCGGAATTCTGCTTTTAGCTGATCGATGGTAACCGTCGGGTCGTTATTTTTCCGAAAACGATACGCATCAACCATTACACCCGGTGGAATCCCTTCGAGTTTGAGCCTGATAATCTCTCGATATGTGAGTGGAACCTGATTCCGAAAAGCACGCAACCAAACCTTGAAGTAGAAGAGCAAATTGAAAACCGCCATAAAACAAAGGGCGGCTAAAATAAAGACAACTGCTTTCAATGTCGCCTCCTCGAGTATCCTTCTCCATTCTCTGGATACTGTCTAACCCTGAAATGAATTATCATCCAAATGATCAAAATACCCCCGAATGAAAAATAAAGTCCCATCCCCGACAGTGCTCGGCAAGACAGACCATACGTAATACATCCAAAAAACACCGAAGCCGCATGAAAAAACGCTGCGGCTTTTGATTTTGCATAAAGATAAAAAAAGAACTTCCACAGAGGAAAACCCAACATGACACCCATGAGCACCACGACAATACGAGCCGGTGTGTCATGCAAAAATATGCCCTTCAAAAGAAACTCGCCCCGCGTAAAATCAGGGATCACCGATAACACAAGACACATTGATGCCGCCAAGAGCAAAGGATGGCTCGGTTTAGTATGCCCGCTTAAGATCATGCTGGGCCTACTTCTTGCAGCTTGAATCAGGCGACCGTCTTGGAGAAGGAATCCCAATGGGTTCAAGATCATAAGCTTTGCCGCCCGCATACCATGCCAAAAATTCACGCCAACTTGAAATAGCACCGGGCGGACCAGGCATCCAACCATCAACAAATGGCTCGGCTAATGGCACAGCGAAAGGTAACCACCGAGCAAGTGTCGGATATTCCCAGGCAAATTCAACCCAGTTGGGCGTAGCCAGGACGCCTAAATAATACGTACCAACTCCAACATAGTAGGCACCCACACCTGCGGCAACACCAGCAGCGCCATACACCCCGGCAACAGCCGCTCCTCTCGCGTAACTTCTTGGCCCAGCCCCCTGAACCGCATTGATCCCGCCGGGACCGTAGTAATTAACTTCATAATCCGCCGTTCCCAATGGACCAGACATTGAAATGGTGTTCGCATTTAGTCCGAAGGGATCCACAAAGTTGACGGGGTTATTGGCGCAGAAGACATACTGGTTCAACCCGCCCGAGATGCCGATGGGGTCGTTAGAGAGCCACCTGCCTGTGATGGGGTCATACCATCGTATTATCCCATTGCACGGGTTGGTGTCCGATGAGGTGGCCCCGGTATCTGCGGAGGCTGACCAGGTAACGGCGGTCTCGGAAGCGGTGATTGCGGTAAAGACGGGAACGCCCTGCGCCGGGAAGGCGTCAGGCTTCATTCGGTTAACCGAGGAAGGTCGTTGTTCCATGACTGCTGTCATGGGGTAAAGTTAGCTCAAAGGGCCGTGAAAGGCCAACGCTTTTCAGGCGTCCTTTTCGCGCGGATGGAACCGGGCATGGGCTTCCTTTAAGTCGGTGATAGTGAGGTGCAGGTACTGCTGGGTGGTATTCAGGTTCACATGGCCCAGCATCTCCTGGACGTGGCGGATGTTGGCGCGGTTGC
>JBAXRC010000485.1:0-2157 GCA_037131415.1 bacterium
ATCACTGACCCCTTACACCCAAATCGACGTGCTTTTTCCGCTTGAGCCTCATCCGCCCTGCTTTCATACTGCCCCCTTATGAAACCACGAGCCATCATCCTGTTATCCGCCCTCCTTCTTGGAGTCGGCGGATGCCGTACCCCCCCGCCGGCCCCCGCGCGGGATGCCGCCGGCCAGCCCGGTGAAGATGAAGCCTACCGCCAGATCCGGATCCTCACCAGGACCATGATGCTGGTCCGCCAGAATTATGTGGATGAGAGCAAGGTCAGTTATTCCAACCTCGTGTCCTCCGCCCTCAGGGGCATGCTCCAGTCGCTGGATCCGTTCAGCCAGTATATGGATGCCCCCGCCTACCAGGCGATGAAGGAGGAAACCCAGGGAAAATTCGGCGGCATCGGAATCCAGCTTGGATTCAAGGACAGCGTCCTGACCGTCATCACGCCCATGGAAGACACCCCGGCCTTCCGCGCCGGAATCCTCTCCGGCGACAAGATTGTGGAAATCGGAACCAACAAGACCGACAAGCTTGATATGCGCGAGGTGATTTCATTGCTGAGGGGTGACCCCGGCATACCGGTCACCATCACAACCCTGCGCGGCGGGGCATTGAAAAGCCATACACTCACCCGCGAGGAAATCAGGATTGTCCACGTCAAGGGTACCCGCATGATCGATGGGGCCATCGGCTACATCCGCCTCACCGAGTTCAGCGACCCGGCGGCCAAGGCCCTCCGGAACGCCCTCGGAACCCTCACCACCAACGGCATGAAGGCGCTCATCCTGGACCTCCGGAACAATCCCGGCGGACTGCTCACCTCCTCAGTCCATGTCAGCGAAATGTTCCTGCCGAAGGAGTCCCTCATCGTCTCCACCCGCGGCCGCGGCACCTCGGCCCGCCCTGTCGTTTGCCGCGCGGACGGCAACCTCCACATCACCGACATCCCCATGGCCGTCCTCATCAACGGCGGCTCCGCCAGCGCCGCGGAAATCGTGGCAGGCGCCCTGCACGACAACAAGCGGGCCATCCTCGTCGGGGAAACCTCCTTCGGCAAGGGGTCCGTCCAGAACATCATGCCGATTGATGACGGCGCCGCCGCCCGCATCACCACCGCCCGCTATTACACCCCGAGCGGCCGGTGCATCCATGAAAAGGGGATCGAACCCGATATCGTTGTGCCGGTCGCCCCCGAGGAATGGCGGAACGTCATGATCAAGCGCATGGAACAGGAAACCCCCGGCGTCGTGGATCCCAAACTGAAGCCCGCCGATCTCGACAAGGTCACCGACCGCCAGCTCGACCGCGCCATCGACCTGCTCAAGGGAATTTTGATCTTTGAAGGGAAGCGGACGTGACGCCACACTCCATTTTGGATTTAAGATTTATGATTTTAGATTTCAGATTTCGAATTTCGGATTTCTTATGAATATCCTCGGGCTCGAAACCTCCTGCGATGAAACCGCTGCCGCCGTGGTGCGTGATGGCCGGGATGTCCTCTCCAGCATCGTCTATACCCAGATCGCCCATCATCGCCCCTATGGCGGAGTGGTGCCGGAGATCGCCTCCCGGATGCATGTCGAGCATCTCCCCACCGTGATCAACGAGGCCGTCACCGCTTCCGGCATCGGGTGGGACGGCATCGACGCCATCGCCGTCACCCAGGGTCCCGGACTCGCCAGCTCCCTGCTCGTCGGCCTCGCCGGGGCCAAGGCGCTGGCCATCCGGCTCAACAAGCCCTTGCTCGGCATCAACCACCTGGAAGGCCACATCTACTCCATTTTCCTGGACAATCCGGGCCTGCCGCCCGCCTCCCTCTGCCCGTTCCTGGCCCTGATTGTCTCCGGCGGCCACACCTGCTTCATTCAGGTCAACGCCATCGGCGACTATCACCTGCTTGGCCGCACCGTGGATGACGCCGCCGGCGAGGCATTCGACAAGGGCGCCAACCTCCTGAAGCTCGGTTATCCCGGCGGACCGGCCATCGACAAGGCCGCCCGAAGCGGTAGCACGGAGTTCGCCACCTTTCCCCGCGGACTGATCCGGAAGGTGAACGCCCGCCTGCCGGGACTCAACCCAAAATACTGCGTCAGCTTCAGCGGCCTGAAAACCTCCCTCCTCTACCACATCAAGGATCATCCCCTCGGCAGCGGACCCGATGC
>JBAXRC010000486.1:0-2144 GCA_037131415.1 bacterium
TCGCCTGTGTGGTCGCCATGGCGTGGTTGACGGGGTGTCTCTCGGGGCCCGACAAGGGGGGCGCGGTGGAACCCTATGTTCCCGTCATGAAGAGGACGGTGGTCGTGGAATCCGCACGAAACCCGGGTCGCGGCTTTTTTCCGAAGGCGAAGCCGGACGCGCCCCTTCCGACGGGGCCTGTTTCCACGGTGACGAATCGCATGTCGAACCAGGTTCTGGAGCAAACGGGACGGGTGCTGCGCAGAGGCGACAAGATTCAAATGACAATCTACGCCCCGCCTGAGCCGTTTTCCTGTGTGCATGTGGTCGATGAGGATGGGCGGCTTAATATTCCCCTCCTGGGAACCATGACCGTGGCCGGGCAGTCCTGCGGCGACGCGCAGCGGGCAATTGAGAAGGCCTATATTGACCAGAAGATCTACAAGATGGTCACGGTCATCATCGTGCCGCCTGAAGGTGAATATACCGTGTCCGGCGAAATGATCCGTCCGGGTCCCTATCCCTTGACCCGTGACCTGACGTTGCTGCAGGCCCTGGGGCGGGCGGGGCGGCCCACCGAGTGGGCGGACAAAACCAAGGTTATCTTGACGCGGGACAATGAGCGTGTGGAGATCATTCTGGATGACATTAAGTCGGGGCGGCGGCGGGATGTGGTGATCATTCCCGGCGATGTGATCGAGGTTCCCCGTTCGCGGTACTAGGAAAGGGCTTCCGAAAGGCTTGACGGAACCGTTTTGTTGGTGGATAATTTTGAAACTTTTATTGAAGATTCAAGGCTTGGTGGATTCCAAAACAGGAGACGCGAGAATGAAGAAACTGATGACGGGTCTTGTGTTGGCGGCGTTGGTGATGATTCCCCTTTCCGGGTTGACGGCGGAAACGGCTTCCACCCCGGCTGAACGCGCGGCGAAAGCGGTGGCATCGACGGAGGCAGCCTACCAGAAGGGGTTGGCCACTCAGTCGACCATCCAGCAGGAATCCGAGCAGGCGAGCGCGAATCTGGCCAAAGCGGAGTCGGACCTCAAGCTGGCCGAGGCGTCCGGCGACAAGGAGAAAATCAAGGCGGCCCGTGCCGAGCTGGCGAAAGCCCGTTACGCGGTGGCGGAGGCGAACCGCAAGTTGAAAGCGCTTGCCGGACTTGTCGAGAAGCTGAAGTTGACCCTTGAAAAGGCCAAGGCGGCCGCTGAACAGGTCAAGCAGGCTAAAACAGACGACGAGGCAAATGCGGCGGCGTTGCAGGCGGAGCGTGCGGCAGCCAGGGCGGCAGGCATCCTCAAGGCCGTTGAAAATTCACTTAAGCCCTCTGGACGTTTGGAGCTGAAGGGCATGACGATCCCGACGACCACAACCAGCACCACCCAGCCGTCCCCGACGCCTGTGGGGAAACGGGGTTAAGTTCCCCCGGCCCGTGAAGACAAAGCCCCCTCCATCTGGAAGGGGCTTTCTTTTTTATCATGAAGGCATATGACCGAATTCGAGTGGATCAGTGGTTTCTGACAGTAGTCGGAGCGGTGCTCCTGGTTTTGTCGGTGGCCGGAGCCGTGTTCGCCGCGAGAGCGGCGGTGGCGTCCCGGTTGTCCTTTCAAGCCCAGTTCGGTTCCGGTTGTGATGACGTCGAGCAGGTTCTGGATCATTGCCGCATAGCCTACTCCCTCTATCCGCATAATTATTATTTCAGCATTTATGCCGCTGAGATGGCTTATTACCGTGCTCCTGAGGTTCAGGGCCGGATCCGTGCCCACCGGTTGCGTCAAGCGAGCCTGTGGTGTGACCGCGGACTTAAGCAGAATCACTATAAGAGCCAGCTGCGCCGGCTGAAGACCCGTTTCCTGTGGGAGGAATCCCCGGAAAAGGCCATTGCGTACTGGCGGGATTACACCGAATGGCATTTCTGGGAGCCCTTCAATCATGCCACGTTGGCGGAGTTGCAGGCCCGGGCGGGTGAATTTGAGGAAGCGGAGAAATCGTTGGAATGGGTCAAGGTGGATCCCGGTGCCCACGAAGCGGCCCGACGCATTGTGCAGCGGGAAAAAGACGCCTGGGATGATGCTGTAAAAGGGGGGGCGGAGGAGTGGGGCGAATGACGGGACTCGAACCCGCGACATTCAGAATCACAATCTGACGCTCTAACCAACTGAGCTACA
>JBAXRC010000487.1:0-2141 GCA_037131415.1 bacterium
GTGTCGGTATAAATGATCGTGCCCACGCCCAGATCCGAGACGCGTTTGGCAAGATCAACGGCAAGCGTATCAGTGGTTTCCACCCAGCCCTTGACCTGCACTTTTCCGTTACGGGCGTCAATCCCGACGGCCACACGGTCACCGAACGTCCTGACCAGAGCGGCCAGGGCCGCGGGATCGGCACAGGCCCGGGTGCCAAGCACCACGCGCCGGACCCCTGCATCAAGCATTTTTTGAATATCGTCATCCGTTCGCATTCCCCCGCCCAGTTCCACTGGAATTGGGATCGCCGCTGCAATCGCCCTGACCACCTCGTGATGAACCGGGTGGCCTGAAAAGGCGCCGTCCAGATCCACCACATGGAGCCAGTCCCCGCCCGCATCGGCCCATTGCCGTGCCATGGCGACGGGATCCGAGGAATATACCGTCACTTCATCGGCACGCCCCTGGCGCAACCGGACACATTTCCCGTCTTTCAAGTCAATTGCCGGATAAATCTTCATCATGGTTAATCTCAATCTCCCCGCGAAATCCGCACGTTATAGCCCATCCCCGCCTACCGCACAATCCCCAGAATTTCCTTAAAGGCGGGATGGTTGGGGGTTCGCATCAGTTCAAAAAGGGCCATCTCGACGCAGGTCAGATGGGCACCGCCCGCCTGAATCCGGGCAAGCCCAATGTCACGGTCGGCGGGCTTGCGGGAGGACACGGCATCGGCCACCACTTCAACCACATAGCCGTGCTGGATCAAGTCGGCGGCGGTCTGGTAAACGCAGACATGGGTCTCGATTCCGGCCAGCAAAACCTGGCGGCATCCGATCGATTCCAGGTTTTCAATGAAGGACGGATCGCCGTAACAGCTGAAAGTCATCTTGGCCATCGCCGACTGGCCGGCAAGGAGGGCCTTGACCTCGGGAACCGTCTCACCCATGCGGCCGGGATTCTGCTCCATCCAGAGAATGGGCAATCCCAGCGCCTGCGCGCCCCGGATAAGTTTCTGCAAGGCGGCCAGCAGTTCATCGCGGCCATGCATCATCTGGGCCAGTTTTCCCTGGACGTCAATGACCACCAGAACTGAATTTTTTCCATTCAGCATAATCGCCTCCTCGATTTACAAACCAATCTCCCCCCGCTGCTTCTCAAGCTCGGAGAGCTCCTGGCGCCAGAACTCATCGCTGCCCCAGCCGGGAGACAGTCGGGCAAATCCGCCATCCGCCTTCTGGCGGGCGCACCAAGCCGTAAAATGAATGAAATGCATGGCGCGCAGCGGTTCGACCAGCCGCAGGGTGTCATAGGGGAATTCCCGGAACAGCTCGTAGCCCTCCAGCAACAGGTCCAGTTCCGGCCGGGAGCGGGGAAGCCGGTCAGGCAGGATCATCCACAAGTCCTGGACGGCGGGCCCGACCGCCATGTCGTCAAAATCCAGAAGATGATACCCCTCGCCCGGGCGGAACAGGATATTTCCCCGGTGGCAGTCACCGTGGATCCGAAAGGCCTCGACATCGTCAAAAAGCGGGGCGATCTCCTCAACCAGCTTGGTCACCGCCGTCTCATAGGCGGAACGGTTCCGTCCCCCAATCGTCCCGGAACGCAGGATATAGTCAAGGTGCGCCAGGGTCGATTTCCGGGGATGGAGACTGACCCGGTCACGTGGCGCATGCTCGGAACCCACTGCATGCAGCCGCCCGATCAGACGGCCCAACTGCGTCCAATCCTCCGGAGAGGGCTCATCCAGCGGTCGCCCGCCCCGCTTCGGGAACACGGCGAACCAGGTGCCGCCGAGCTCATGGAGAAGCCGCCCGCAGGGCGCAGACAGGGGCGGCACCACGGGAATTTCGGCATCCGCCAGCTCCTCAAGAAAGTCCAACTCGTCCTGCAACGCATCCCGGCTCCAGCGCCCCGGCCGGTAGAATTTGGCGATCAGCCGCCCGCCAGCCGCGTGCTTCTCATAGCCGCCACTGTCCATCTCGAGCTCATACACCCGGTTGATATAGCTGTTGAGCGGACGGCACAGGTTGCTGCAACGAATTGCCAATGCCTCCTCGATGGCATTGATGACAACATCCGGCGTCAAATGACTGAAGTCCGGAATCTCGTTGGCCTGGCCCGGTTGCATTAAAATTTTATGGGCGCAAAGATTT
>JBAXRC010000488.1:0-2118 GCA_037131415.1 bacterium
GGCTCTCGCTGTCGCCGCATGTGATCCAATTCTCGACCCTGTCGCGCTGGATTACCCCTGCCAATATCACGGTGTCGCCAACCAACCAGGTTACCCTGGTGGTCACGGGAGCCTACACCCAGGTGACTGGACTGGCCGTTGATATTTCCCCTGCGGCTGCCGTGGCCACCGGGGCACAGTGGCGTGTTTCAGGAGGAAGTTGGATCAATAGTGGCGTTCTGGTGGAAGTGCCGGCGGGAACCTACACCGTTCAATTCAAGGCGATAGGCGGAAATTGGTTGCCGCCGGGTGATGTGACCGCCGTGGTGGTCGCCCAGCAGGTGACCGCCATCGCCGGAACGTATTATCAGGCGGATATTTTCGGCGGCAATATCTCGACCAATCTGGGTGATTTCTGGTGGCCCTATGGGGTGACCCTGGATGCGCAGCACCGACTGGTGGTGGCGGATACCTGGAACGACCGGATCCAGATGTATGATCCGCTTAGTCAGGGGTGGAGTGTCATCGGCCCCAAGGGAACAAGTGTTGGCCAGTTCAAGAAACCGTTCGGGCTTGTGGTGGATTCAAGGGGCAACCTTTATGTGGCGGACCAGAACAACAACCGTGTTCAAAAGCGAAACGCCACGAACGGGGTTTGGACGATTGTGGGCTCCAATACCCTGGGGAGCGCGCTCGGCCAGTTCAATCAGCCCGCCGATGTCGCGGTGGATTCATCCCTGAGTCTGTATGTGGCGGATGTTTATAATGACCGGATTCAGCGGTTCACCACTTCAGGTGTCTGGTCGGTTTTCATCACCAACGGGATGACCGCCGGGCGCGTCTATCGTCCGAAGGGTGTGATGGTCGATAGTAACGACGTGATTTATGTCACCGATAGCGGATCTGATTCGAATTCGCTCAGTCGGGTCCAGAAGTTTTCTAAGACGGGCCAGTTCCTGACGGTGCTCGGGAATAACCAGCCGGCCAATGGCGGGTTGCAGTCCCCGGCCGGGCTGGCTCTTGGCAATGGCACGATTTATGTGGCGGATGTCCTGAACAACCGGATTGCCGCATCGCCGGAAACCAGTCCATCCTGGTCAACCCTGGTGGGGGGGACGCTGAGCAATCCGGAGGATGTGGCGTGGGACCCTCGCGGCTACCTGTATATCGCCGACACACTGAACAGCCGGATTCTGAGGATCCCGATCATTCCAGGCGTGGCGACCAACGGCCTGACTTCGTTGAGCGCGCTGGTGTCAACCGGAACGAACACCGCCTTCACGATTTCCTGGTATGGGCGGTTGAACTGGAACTATGCGGTTCAATATGCCGGTAGTCTGATGTCGGCGTCCTGGCAGAATTTGCCCGGTTGCACCAATATTGCGGGGATGAACATGATCACGAACTGTACGGATACAACGGTATTGGGAATTACGAACCGGTTCTACCGGGTTGTCGGTTATTGATGCGAGGAAAGGATGAGGCTATGAATAAAGAATCTATGGCGCCTGTTTTTATGGCGGTTGCACTTCTGGTATCCGGTTCAATGGCGGCATGGGCCGGGCATGGGGTCGGGATCACGCCGGAGTCTGAATTTGTCACCCTGTCGGATATGGCGTCCGCGCCTGTTTCGCCAGCCGCCGTGGCGGCGCCGGTCGCAGGGGATGTTTCCGCGGTGGAGGGTTCAGGCGCCCCCCTTCAGGGCGAGCCCGTCGACGTTGTGGCCAGCAATGCGGCGGCGCCGGTTGCGACGAATGCGGTGGTTCCGAAAACGGTTGAAACGGCAGGGGGTGTGGAAGTTGCGTCAAATGAGGTGCCCGAAACGGTTGCCGTGGCGTCGTTCCCTGGTACCGATAAGCAGAATCTGATTTCCGTGGCACTGGATGATGTTCCCCTTGTGGATGTCGTGCGCCTGTTCACCAAGATCTCAGGCGCGAACATCATTGCCACATCCACCAACTTGAGCGGGAAGGTGACGGTTAATCTCCAGGAGGTCGAATGGAAGCCGGCGCTGGATTCCATTCTTGATATGTACAGCCTGATGGTGGTGGAGAAGGTGCCCGGATCGACCATTTACAGCATCATGCCCAAGGCACCGGGTGCGGCTGAACCGCTGATTTCGCAGACCCTGTTCTTGAA
>JBAXRC010000489.1:0-2118 GCA_037131415.1 bacterium
GAAACCTGTCGTTCCAAAGGGTTCGGCTTTGTGGTTATGCCCGACAGCACTGGCGCCCAGAAGGCTATTGACGCCCTGAACGACGTCGACATTGGCGGTCGCAAGATGAAGGTGAATGAAGCCCGTCCCCGCGCCGAGGGTGGCGCTGGCGGTGGTGGTGGTTTCGGTGGTGGTGGCGGCCGCGAAGGTGGTCGCGAGCGCCGCTGGTAATTGACCAGACTCGAATGAGCAAGGCCGGGGTGAAAACCCCGGCCTTTTTTATTGCCCCCTCCTCACCCGAATAGCGACATCTGCCCGCTATTCCGCCCTTTTCGCTTGTGACGGGCCAGCTTGGGTTGTCCAGCCTCGCTGAATTCGCCGTCCTCAAGATTAGTCAGAATTTCCTTGGCGCGGTCAATCACTTCCGCGGGCAGCCCCGCCAGGCGGGCCACCTGGATCCCGTAGGACTTATCCGCGGCACCGGGCACGATCTTGCGCAGGAACACCACCTGGTCATTCCGCTCACTGACCAGAACGTTGAAATTCTTCACTCCACTCAGGGTCAGCGCCAGGTCAGTCAGTTCATGATAGTGGGTGGCAAAGAGGGTCTTGGCCTTGACCTTGGGGTTGTTGTGAAGGAATTCAGCCACCGCCCAGGCGATACTGATCCCGTCAAAGGTACTCGTCCCCCGCCCGATCTCGTCCAGGATAACCAGACTTCGGGCCGTGGCATTGTTCAGGATATTCGCCGTCTCCTGCATTTCGACCATGAAGGTACTCCGCCCCCGGGCAATGTCGTCACTTGCCCCCACCCTCGTGAACACCTGGTCAACCACACCGATATCCGCCTCGGCCGCCGGGACAAACGACCCCATCTGGGCCATGATGACAATCAGGCCAACCTGCCTGATGTAGGTGGATTTACCCGCCATATTGGGACCCGTCAAAACGATAAGCTGATGATCCGTCCCGTCAAGAAGCGTATCATTCGGGACAAACCGCTCGGCCTCGGCCAATCCCTCAATCACGGGATGGCGCCCATCCTTGACCCAAATGCGGCCTCCATTCGAAATGCGGGGGCGGACATAGCGTCCCATAACCGCTCGCTCAGCAAGGGCCGCCAGCACATCCAGTTGCGCCAGGGCAAGCGCCGTCTGCTGGATTTCGGCGGTGTGGAGAACCACTTCATCCCGGATCTGGACAAATAAATCGTATTCCAGCGCCACGGATCGTTCCTGGGCGCCCATGATGGTGCGCTCGTATTCCTTGAGCTCGGGGGTCACAAACCTTTCGGCATTCACCAGGGTCTGCTTGCGGATATAGTCATCCGGCACATGGGCCAACTGTCCCTTCGAAATCTCGATATAATAGCCGAACACCTTGTTGTACCGGACCTTCAGGGTCTTGATTCCGGTCCGGGCCTGCTCGCGGGTTTGGAATTCCGCCAGCCATTGCCGTCCTTCCGATGCCGCGACACGAAGAGCGTCCAGTTCGACATTATAGCCCTTCCGGATAATCCCCCCTCCTTCAGCGCCACAGGGGGTTCCTCCTCGACCGCACGTTCGATCAGGTCTGCCACCGCGGGTAGCAGGATCATCTCCCGCCCGAGTGTTCCCAGGAGTTCGACCGGATGCCCCACAACACGCGCCCGAAGACCGGGCAGGGCGGAGAGCGATGAGCCCATGGCCCGCAAATCGCGACCGTTCCCGCTCCCGGCGCTCAGCCGGGCCACCAACCGCTCCAGGTCGCGTATTCCCGCAAATTCGTCCCGAACTTCACGGAGCAGGGTTCGATCCCGGGTCAACCCCTCGACGGCATCCAGCCGCTGCTCGATTCTCCGCACATCCGCCAGGGGGCGCAGGATCCAGTCCCGCATCATGCGCGCCCCCATGGGGGTTCTCGTTTCATCCAGCGTCCCCAGGAGGGTTACCGAGCCGCGTCGTTCCTCGGAGCGGCGCGGCATGAGGTCAAGGTTTGCACAGGTAGCCTGATCTATCATCATGTATTCCGCCGGGTTACTAACCCGCAGGGATCGCACATGCCTGACGTCGCGCTTCAGGTCTTCCTGGACGTAATGCAGGATCCCGCCCGCCGCACCCACCGCCGCCGACTCGGTGGCGGTGGTGATGCCGAGCAAGA
>JBAXRC010000490.1:0-2112 GCA_037131415.1 bacterium
GCGCCATGAATTTGCCAATTTCAACAGGGTGAGCGAACAGATCCGTGACGGGGCCATTGGCGAATTGAAGGCCGCATATGCCTGGGGCGACCGCAAGTTCCGAAAGCCCGGCTACCTGCCCGCCCAGGGAGCCCCCCCCAAGCACCTTGATTACGACCTGTGGATCGGCCCGTCCCCCATGCACCCCTATAATCCGGGATACTTCAGTGGCGACCCCGGCTCGAATTGCCTGTCGTGGAACATGTACTGGGACTTCGGCACCGGCCAGGTGGGCGACATGGGCAGCCATACCATGGACCTTGTCTGGGACGCCATTGATGCCGGGCTTCCGACATCCGCCGTGGCAAAGGGCCAGGCCTTCAACCCCGAAGTGACGCCCGTCGAGCTGGAAATGACGTTCACGCATCCCGCCAACAGCTGGCGGCCCGGCATCACCGTGTCGTGGTTCCAAGGCGGCATGATGCCGAACTCCCCCAGGGATTACATCGACCTGCGGCGGATCGATCACGGGGCCATGTTCAAGGGCACGCGGGGATTCCTGATCTCGACCTTTGACTCCCACTTCATTATCCCCTTCGGCCAGGAAGCCGACATGACCTACTACAAGCCCCGCAGCAAGGAGCAGTTGCTTCCGCCCGTGGGCCATTTCCAGGAAGAATGGATCCGGGCCTGCAAGGGCAACCTCAAGACCTCGTGCGATTTCGACTACGGCGGAACGATGATCGAGCAGATGATGCTCGGCCTCGTGGCCTATCGTACCGGGAAGAAACTCGACTATGACGGCGCTACGGGCAAGGTCACAAATTGTGATGAGGCCAATGCGCTGCTGGGCCGCAAGTACCGCGAGGGCTGGACGCTGGATGGATGATCATTAATAAATAATCCACATGAATAAGCTTACAACACCGTACTCAACCCATTACAGCCGCAGGAACTTCCTGAAAACCGCCACGGGCGGCGCTGTCCTCGCCGCCGCAGGAATGGGGAGCCCGACACCTCTCCTGGCCGAGGACAAGCCTGCCGTCAGCAAGCGCAACGGCCGCATCAGGCAGAGCGTCTCGCGGTGGTGCTTCGGCATGATTCCCCTGAAGGAATTCTGCCGGAAATGCGTAGAGCTTGGCATCGGGGGAATCGATCTGGTTGGCCCGAACGAATGGCCGATCCTGAAGGAATTCGGGCTCATTGGGACCTGCACCCCCTCCCATAACCTTCCTGTGGGCCTGAACCACAAGGAAAACCATGCCGACTGCCTGAAAAAAATCCGAGAGTCGATCGAAGTCACCTCCGCCGCCGGATACCCCAACGTGATCTGTTTTCCGGGCAACCGCAACGGGATCTCGGACACCGAAGGAGCCGTCAACTGCGTCGAAGCCCTGAAGAAGATCGCCCCCTTCGCCGAGGAGAAGAAAGTCACCCTGGTCATGGAACTGCTCAACTCCAAGGTGAACCACAAGGATTACCAGGCTGACCACACCGCCTGGGCGGTGGATGTCTGCAAGGCGGTGGGCAGCCCGAACGTCAAGGTGCTGTATGACATCTACCATATGCAAATCATGGAAGGTGACCTCATCCGCACCATCCGGGATAACATCAATTACATCGGACATATCCACACCGCCGGCAATCCGGGCCGCAACGAGATCGACGACACCCAGGAAATCAACTACAAGGCCGTCATGCAGGCGATCGCAGACGCCAAGTACAGTGGCTGGGTCGCACACGAATTCAGCCCGAAACGTGATCCCCTGACTTCCGTGAAGCAAGCCGTCGACATCTGCGATGTATGAGCGGAGGAGGGAAGGCGTGACGCGGTCAATTATGACCGCGTCCGGTAGTCACGCGGGGTGAATCCCGTCTCGCGGATGAATTCACGGGTGAAATGGCTGTGATCGTAGAACCCCGTGTCCTGAGCAATGGTCGAAATCTTCTTGCTGGTGGACACGAGAAGTTGTTTTGCCGCCTTGATTCTAACTTGGATGATGTGTCTGACGGGCGTTAGCTGGAACGTTTTCTTGAATTTCCGTTCAAACTGGCTGACGGAAAGGTGCGCCATTTCGGCAAGGATCCTGATCGAAATGTCTTCATGGTAGTGGGTATTGATATGTTCAAGCA
>JBAXRC010000491.1:0-2109 GCA_037131415.1 bacterium
GCCGGGAACCGCGTGATCATGCATTTCCCCATCGCCATCGATGCAACCTGGAAACCCGGTTACCGCCTGCCGGTGGAGTTCGACCCCGATCACGAGCGCCGCGTCGACCAGAACTGGGCAGGCTACGGCCTTACAGGGAATAAGTCATGACCGACACCCTCATTTCCGCTGAGGAAAACCGCAGGATGTTCGACCAGATCGCGGGACGGTATGACCTGCTCAATGCCCTGATGTCGCTGGGCATGCACCACACCTGGCGCAAGCGGGCAGTCGCCCGCCTGCTGGCGGCCCAAGGAACGAAATACCTGGATATCGGGTGCGGAACCGGTGACATCGCCATCGCCGTTTTGCGGCAGGCGCCGGGTGCCCATGTCACGGGAATCGATCTTTCGGAAGACATGCTGACACTCGCCACTACCAAGACTGAAAAAGCCCGATTATCCAGCCGGGCGACATATCAAACGGGGGACGCCACTACCCTGGCCTTCCCTGCCGTCACCTTCGACGGGATCATCTCCGCCTTCTGTCTCCGCAATATCACTGACCGCGCCACCGCCCTGAGGGAGATGCGGCGGGTCCTGCGTCCAAACGGGAGCCTGGTGATCCTGGAGCTCACGCCGCCCCGCAACCCCATCATGAAGGTCATCCACCAGATCCATACCCGCGGGGTAGTCCCCCTTCTCGGCCGGCTGTTGTCACAGGGAAACGCCTATCGCTACCTGGCGGATTCGATTGCTCACTTTCCCCAGCCCGCCCGAATCGATGAGGAACTGAAACACGCCGGTTTCGTCGGCACGAAATGGACCCCCCTGACCGGTGGTGTCGTCACGCTGTTTGAAGGACGAACCCCATGAACCACACCATCCAGACCACTTCCCCCTTCTGCTTCGCCGCTCCGTCCTATGCCAACTCCGTGCCGCTGGTGCAGCTTATACCCGACATCGCGCCCGGCTCCCGTGTTATCGTCGACCTTCCCGCACGCCTGCTTCCGATGCTGCAGGACCATACGGCTGACGCGGCCCTGATTCCCGTGGCCGCCCTGTTTGGGAATCCCGGTCTGGACATGATCGAGGGAGTGGGCATCTGCGCCGAGAAAGTTGTCCGCAGTGTGCTGTTGAAATGCAATCGCCCGCTGGCCCAGGTGCGGACGGTTAAACTGGACGTCGCATCCCGGACCTCGAACAACCTCGCCTTCATCCTGTTGCGCAACCACTGGAAACTGGAGGCTCGCCCCATTTACCCGAATGACCCCTCGGAGGCTGACGCCGAAGTCGTTATCGGGGATCGCGCCCTGTGCGAACCCCGTGCCCCCCACGGCGACTATGACTTGGCGACTGCCTGGAACCAGATGACCGGCCTGCCCTTTGTTTTTGCTGCTTGGGCATACCGGCATAACCACCCTTCCCCGGGAGATCTGGCCAAAGTGATCCATGCCGCCAAGCGGAGCGGGGTCGCCGCCCTGCCAAAACTGGCCCTTCAGGTAGCGCTACGACTAGGCCTGAGCGAAGCCGTCTGCATGAATTACTTCACCACCTGCATCTACTACGATCTCGGCGACCGGGAACGACAAGGCATGCAGCTGTTCAAGCAATTGATCACCGAAATGCCCCCATTATTCCCCAAGGAATCATGAAACCGTCTCCACACTCCCCGCGTCTTACGACTACCGAAGCGCTTGACTTGTTCCTGCATGCCGATACGGCGGAGCTCATGGGGCGGGCAGATGAGGTCCGGCGCCGATTACACGGACAGACCACCTGCTTCACCCACAGCCTGAACCTCAATCCCACCAACGTCTGCGAGAACCGGTGTGAATTGTGCGCCTTCTGGCGCGAACCGGATGCCCCGGATGCGTATGTCCTGTCCCTCGATCAGGCACGGGAACAACTGGTCGCGGCAAAATCCCTGGGGCTGACGGATCTTCATATCGTCGCCGGACTGCGGGATGACCTGAATCTGGAGTACTACGAGTCCCTCTTCAAAATGGCCCGGGAAATCCTGCCCCCGGTACTGATCCAGGGGCTGACCGCCGTTGAGATTCACTATATGGCCGGCAAGGCACGCCTAACGATCCGGGAGACGCTGCAACGCTTGCAGGCGGCCGGCATT
>JBAXRC010000492.1:0-2104 GCA_037131415.1 bacterium
TCCCTGTTCGATTCAATCTGCCGGATCGGGGGCGAGGAGGGATGGTTCCATTCGAACTGGCTGTGGCGGCTCAGGGGCCTGCTGGACCGCATCCTTATGGGAGTCGGCAGCTCCCGGGGCCGGCGAAACAAGACCGAACTGCGCATCAACGATGTCATCGACTTCTGGCGCGTAGAGGCCCTCAAGCCGGGCGCCATGCTACTGCTCAGGGCGGAGATGAAACTTCCCGGACAAGCCTGGCTGCGGTTCACCATCGAACCCGGCGGGGCCTTCAACACCCTCGGGGTCCAGGCCTACTTCAATACAGAAAGTTTCTGGGGAAAACTGTACTGGTATGCCTGCCTCCCCTTCCACCACTTCATCTTCAACGACCTCATCCGGCAGATCGAGAAACGAAGCGGAGCCTAGGTGGCAGACGATCAGGGGACGGGGGGTGCCGCCGGGGCAGGCGCCGCATGATCACGCCCGAGAAAATAGTTGGCCCAACCCGAAGTGTGGTCGAGCTCGCACTTGCGGGGGAAATTATAGCCGGTTCGCATCTCCTCGACTTTGCCAACACTTTTTAGCCGATTGTAAACCACCGTCCACACGCACGGCCGCTCGGCCGGATAAACCTCGCACATGCCGTTCAAGCCGCCACCGCAGGGCCCATTCCGCTGGTTCTTGGCGCATTTCCCCATGGGACAGCAATACGCCATGTCCGGCAGGGCACAATCGCCGCAATCCTTGCACCTGAATATCATCATCTTGATGACATGCTCGTTGAAATGGGAAAATTTCGCCAGCAGGGACTTGTCCCCGATGGCCTTGTAATAGCTGGCCATCATCGAGAACCCGAGGCTCCTGCGCTCGAAGACCAGGCGGTGTATCAGCAGTGAGAATTGAAACTCCAGCAACCGTTGTCCCGCCGCGACCCGCTTCAGGACATCCTCATCCTGGGGCACGACCCGGTAACTAACTGGCGGCGGAAAGGCAAAGAACTCGCCCTTGCGCGAGAAGGAGACCTCGGGAATGAACTCCTCCCAGCGCAACTCCAGCACGGCGGCACGGTCGATGATGAACTGGAAATCCGCTGTTTTCAGACCGAATCCGCCGATATGGACCCCGTTAAACCCCATCCCCTTGAACATGGCCACCATTCGAGCCGCCCGCTCCAGACGCTTGGCCTTGCCCTTGTCCTCCTCCTTGGATTCCGCCTCAAGAAGGGCAAGCAACTCATCCGACACCACGCATCCCGGAACCTTGTTCGCATACATAGCCTTGGCGGCACCGTAGCTCAACACATATACATTCCCGATCACCGGCGTCTTCAACCCGCGACTGGCCAGATACCGTTTGACCTCGAGGAACTTGCGCATGTCGTAACCCAGCTGAGTGATGATCAGGTCCGCCCCGGCCTTGATTTTCTTCTCGAGCTTGAAAAACTGCGGTAGCAGTTCAGCCTCGGTCATCTTGAAAGGGGAGACGCCCACAGCCAGAAGCAGGTCCGTCTTCGGAAGCCGGAGGGTGGTCCCCTTCTTGGAACCGGGCACCTCCAGCCCGGCATTCATCGATTTCATGTACTTGATCGCCTGAACTGAATCCAAGTCGAACACACCGGCGGCATTCCCCTCGAATCCGCTCATGGGATAGTCCCCCGTCACCACCAGGAGGTTTTTAACCCCGGCACGAGCCAGGGACATCACTCGCGACTCCATGGCATTGCGATTCATATCCCGGCACGAAAAATGGACGAGCGTGTCAACTCCTTCACGGTGAATTTCCGTGGCAAGAATCTCCGGCATGATCGAGGGATTGCCACCCGGACTGTCAGTCAGGCTGACGGCGTGGATCCTAGGCCCACCCTTGGCGACATCCCGGGCAAAATTCACCGAGGCATCGATCGAGGGGCCTTCCTTCCCGCGACCGGGAACAAATTCACAGGTAATTACAAATTCACCCCTGGACAATGATTCTCGCAACATGGTTCTATCCTTCGTTACGCTGACTTTGATCCGCGATCCCCGTGGTTATGATCTCTGGTAATTCCAGATCCCATATCTCATGACGATGCGATAGAACTTGTCATTCTTCTTGGATATTCGAGCATAATCTTCTCATATTC
>JBAXRC010000493.1:0-2099 GCA_037131415.1 bacterium
ACCTGAATCCATCCGGACCCGCTTCCCCATCCGGCGCCCCCCGGCCGAGCGGTCCCTGATGATCCGGCTGGACCTGACGAACAACTGCAACCTGGCGTGCCGCCAATGCACGCTGCGCCAAAGCCGGAAGGCCAGCGGTGAGCCTGCCGGCGAAATGGATTTCGAATTATTCGAGCGCCTGACGGAACAAGTCTTCCCCTATGCCGCCAGCGTGGCGTTGTCATGCGAGGCTGAACCTCTGCTGCACAGCCGTTTTGCGGACATCATGCGGCTGGTGGCCCTGAATCCCGGGCCGCTCTACAAGATCACGACCAACGGCCAGTTGCTGGATGAGGAAAAAGCCCGGCTGCTGTTGACCAGCCGGGTGGGCGAGATCTACATCTCCATCGACGGGGCCACTCCGGCCACCTACGAAAACATCAGGCAACGCGGCAGCTTCGCGCGCCTGGAGGAATCGCTTCGCCTGCTGAACCGTCTCAAGGCGGAACAGGGCGCCGGGCGCCACGACGCGCCGCTCCTGCAGGTGAACTACACGCTCATGACCTCCACCCTCCACGAATTGCCGCAGATGGTCGAATGGTGCCGCGAATGGAATGTTGATCGACTGGTCGTGCAACACCTTTACGGGCTGGAAGTCAACGGAATGCAAAACGAGAGTCTCTCCGCTTCGCCGGACGAGAGCGACGCCGTTCTAAAGGCCTGCCAGGAACAATGCACGGCCCATGGCATCCGCACCTTCTTCCCCCGCCCCTTCAATCCCGTCAAATCATCGGAATGCGAGCCGCGGCGGAGTCCTCCCTCATCACCGGCAACCCTGGATTGCCACGCGCCCTGGCGCCTGGTCCGCGTCCGCTGGAATGGCGACGTCTATCCCTGCGACCTCTGGCAACCTCCCGGATTCGGGAATCTGGGCAACCAGTCCTTCCTGGACATCTGGAACAGCACGCCCTACCTGCGCCTGCGCTGGGGACACGCCCGCCGCCAGGCCCGGCATCCGAATTGCCGGGGATGCTCCATGGTGACCACGGAAAATATCGAAGGCCGTGACATTCAGGCCCCGGTAGCGTTTGTCCCGTCCGAGGAAAGGAACCGACCATGACCCGCGAGGAACGAATGGCGCTGGCCGCCGAGCCGCCCGCCTGGATGTATGAAATGGATTTGGGCGAAGGGATCACGACCCCCCTCTTGTCGGATGAACTGCGATCCATCCACCGGACCCGCGAGCAGATGCTGACCACCTTCCTCGACCAGCACTATCCCGCTGGACTTAACAACAGGTCCTGTCTTGACGCGGGCTGCAACGAGGGCTATTTCTCCCATGTCCTTTACCATCGCGGCGCCAGCGTTTGCGGGCTGGACATCCGGGCCGAGAATATACGCCGCGCGCGCCTGGTCCAGGAAATCCAGGGTCTCGATCGGTCGCGCCTGGAATTCAAGGAAGCCAATGTCTTCGATTTCCCCTCTCCCGCCGGGGGGTATGAAATCACGCTGGCCCTGGGCTTGCTTTACCACCTGGAAGACCCCATGGGGGCCGTTCGCAAGCTGCGTTCATTGACCCGGGGCTGCTGCATCGTGGAGAGCCAGGTCACACGCCAGACCGATCCCATCACCAGCGGGTGGGGCCAGGCCGACTCCCTGCTGACATTGCCCGCCAGCATCGCGATTTTCCGGGAGGAGCACCACTCCATTGACCGCCTTGCCTCACACGGGGGACGCCTGAGCTTCATACCCAACCGGGCCGCCCTGGTCCTGATGATGGACACGGCCGGCTTCTCAAACATCGTCCAACTGCCCACCCGGCCGGGCATGAACGCTCAATATCTGGCCCAGGACCGCGTCATGCTGGCGGGATTTTCCACATGAAACCAGGCTCCCGCTCCCAGCGTTCGTGGGCCGGCACGGCCCTGACCCTGATTCAGGCGCAAATCCACATCAGCGGGGGCAAGCGGGCGGCCCTTCGGTATGCCGCGGGACGGGTGCGCTCTCTCAGTTTTCGGCAGCTGCTGCGGTTGTTCTCCGTTTACAAACAGACACCGGAAGCCCGGTTTTATGGAAAGGAAGATGACGCGTCCGACCCCGTCCCGTATTCAGTTCACCAG
>JBAXRC010000494.1:0-2099 GCA_037131415.1 bacterium
CCTCCTGCCGTTGGCTCCCCTGCTCAAGCGGGGAGGGATCGCTCCGGCCGACATAGAGCAGCGTCCGGGGCCGTGAGGGATCGCTTGTTTTCAGCTTCACATTTCCAGAGGGGATGAATGACGGGGAGACTCCGTTGTAAATGACCCGCACGGCCTCGTGTCGCCCTGCGGGGATTTCCAGATGGCTGAGGATGTCGGAGCGAGAGGCCTCGCTTACGGCGATGATCCGGTCAGCCCTGGTTCCGATTTCAAGCATCAATCGGCGATAGATCGGGAAAAGGCGTGACTTCAGGGCGCGCGGGGTTGCATCGGGGAAGAGCAGGGGAATGAGGTCATGGATGGTGGCTATGCATTTGATCTTTCCCGTGCGTCCGCGTGGAAATGCAGCCAGCGGGATCATGTAGTTGGTGGAGTGGTAAACATCGATGCGGTGCCGGGCCAGATGCGAAGGCAACAGGATCTGGCTGCGGGGCGAGAAGATGCTCCAGGGGATGATATCGGGCTTGAAGTTTGGTTTGCCGGCCAGATCCGCCTCGGCCCAGGTACGTTCCGCCAGGGCGCGATCGGAAAAAAGGACAATGTAGGTGTTCTGATGATCCTCCCGGGCAATGTGGCGGATCAGGTCACGGGTATGGGCCCCGATGCCGGAGATTTCATTGAAGATCCAGCGTGCGTCGAGGGCTATTTTCATGACATCACCTTCCGGTAGACATCCCAGGTTTGCCGTGCGGTGTCGTGCCATGAATAACGGGCGGCGTGGACTGGTCCCGCTGCGCCAAGGCGGTCACGGGTCGGCCCGTCCTCCAGCAGGGACTGGAGGGTGTCCGTCCAGCGGGCCACGGCGAAATCAGGGATAATGATCGCCGCCCCTTTGAGGATCTCTGCCAGTGAACCGCCCGCGGATGATACCACGGGGGTTCCGCAGGCCATGGCCTCAAGGGGGGGGAATCCGAACCCTTCGTACAGCGAGGTGATGAGGAATATCTCGGCGCCGGCGTAGAGGGCCGGCAGGCTTCCTTCGGGGACATAATTGAGATACCTGATCCGTTCCCGCCGGGGCGAGTCCGCAATACGCTTCAGGATCGGCCCGGTTTTCCATCCGGCCATCCCGGCGATCACCAGGTCGCCGTCAAATCCCTTCAATTGTTCAAATACCTCAATCATGAAGGGAAGGTTTTTTCGGGGCTCCACGGTGCCGACGGTAAGAAGGTAGGGGCGGGTCAGGGTGAGGTCATGGCGGAGCCTTGAGATCTGTTCCGGTGCTGGGCGGTGGTAATCGGACGAAACACCCAGATGAACGGCGAAGACCCGGTTCGGATCGACGCCGAGGCATTCCTCGATTTCCTGCTTGCTGAATCGAGAGACCGTGATGATGGCATCGGCACGCCGGACGGTCTCAGGGATCACTGCGGTCAGGTAACGGAGGTTTTCCGCCTCCGTAAATTCAGGGTGGCGGATGAAGCTCATGTCATGGATGGTAACCACGCTCCGCCCCTGCGTGAGGGGCGGGAGGGTGAAGTTGGGGAAGTGGTAAAGGTCGGACTTTCCGGAAAACCAGTTGAACGGGGGCCAGTGAAGCCGCTTCCAGGCTTGCTGGGCGTATTTTCCGGGGATCCAGCGGACGGGATGGGGATGTGCCCCCGGGCAGGTGAAATCAAGGCCACGATGGCGAAAGTCGAAGAAAAATAAACGCAGGTCATCATCGGGAGCCGCAAAAGGGCCGAGATGTTCCACAAGGTTCCTTGTGTAACGACCGACACCGGCCCGCTGGGCAACTGCCGATTGAATGTCCACACAGATTCTCATTGCTTTCGACTCCGAATCCCTTAGAAATGGTGGACATTGTATGACGAGGATGGAAAACGACAAGCCTGATCTGTAAGGAAATATCATGACACCGGGATTTTATGTGGTGGGGACACCGATCGGCAACCTGGATGACCTTTCTCACCGGGCGATAGAAACCCTGCGGGAGGTGAATGCCATCCTGACGGAGGATACCCGCCGGACGCGCATCCTTTTGGACCGGTTTGGACTGAAGACCCCGACCATCAGCTGCCATAAATTCAACGAGGCCGCCCGTGTGGATGGTATTCTGG
>JBAXRC010000495.1:0-2099 GCA_037131415.1 bacterium
AGCCAATCTCGTGCCACGGCCACTCGAAGGTGAACATGAACGAGAGCACCAATACACCGGCGGCCCCGAAGTGCCGCAGCGGGCGAGACCAGAACCCCTCAGCCTCGCTGAACCAGAATTCACCCGCGAGGAACATCAGCGCGAACAGGCCCGCATAGAGGATGATCCAGAGCCCGGGCAATACCCGGTCAATCGTCACCCCGGCGGCAATCGTGACACTGATGCAACCGGCCCAGAGCAGCAGGGTCGGGCGAACCTGGTAACGCCCGACACGCAACCACAGGACCAGCTGTGGCAACAGCAGCACGGCCAGCAGCCAGTAACCGGCGGCAAAACCATCCTCATAACGGAGCGCGCAGGCCCATGCGGTAATCCCAAAGAGGAAAAGCAGCGCGGGCACCACGGCACCGAGCAGATAGACAACCGGGAGCCCGAGCAGGGACCAGGTCAGGATAAAGCGGGGAAGGTCCCCGGATATGTTGTAGGTCTGCGCCACCAGCGAGATGCTCGCCCCGATCATCAGGAAGAGCATCGCCCCTACCCCCTCGCGCCAGGCCAGACTCTGGGGACGCCTGGCAACCGTCCAGACCCCGAAGCCCTGCGCCAGCACCAGCGGCAGGAATGACAGCACCGCACGCACCGGCCGGGAAAGATCTTCCCAGTTGTGCGCCAGAACCAGGATGACGCCGGCCCCGATGAGCAACGCGCCCAGGACCCCGAATATGATGACGGCCAGCCGTGCCGGCCGCTCCGGCTCGGCCGGCCCGTAATGGGCACGCAACCGGTCCCCTGAATCAGGCGTCAGCACCCCCTGCGACACCAACGACGGCAACTCCCCATAAAGCCACTGGATTGCTTTTTTATTCACATTTTCTCCCTATTGAATCACATCGCATGATTAGAACTTTTTCATCTGGACGCCCTTGCTGTTCTGGCGGCGCTCCTGGTCAAAGCTGCTGTTGATTTGCATCTGCTGCCCCTCGTTGGCCTTGAACAGGTTGTCCTGATAATCAACCGACGGCATGGCCTGACCTTGCGGGGCAGGCTGTGCCGGCGCGTTGGCGGGCTGACCCAGCCACTTTTCACCGCGGTAGAAGGCGTAAAGCGAGGTGCCCTCGCGGGCAATGATGGTGGCCTTCCCGCGCAGGTTGTCGGCCGTGAAGAGGCCGCGCAGGTCGGTTTCCCCGCCACGGAATTCGCTGTCGGCGCTGCCGATGGCCTTGACATGCACTTCGGGACGGTAGCCGCCCTTGACGGTATCGAGCACATTGGCGCGCACACGGCCGCTGACGGCATCTTCCTGAACCTCGATCTTCAAAGGGGTGATGAGCACCATGCCGCTGGTAAAGAGGTCATCGCCACGGCAGATGACAAGATAGGCGGCCTCGTCCCTGAGCCCGAGCTCAAGCTTGCGCTCCTTGTCCACATAATCCTTGCCGTCACCAAGCGTGAGGGTCTTCTCGAATTCAGGCTTGATGCCGGCAAGCTGGACCGCGGTAATCTGGCTGAGGTTCTTCTGCTGGAGGCAGAGCTTCATGAGATCCACACGGTAGACCTGGACGAACGCCTCCTTGATGTTCCGGTACTTCAGCGGAAGGACGATCTTATCACCGGGCTTCGCGATGGTGACCTCGTCCAGGGCGATGCGCTTCTCCTCGAAGTAGTTGATCGCCTCGGCGGCGTCGGGATACAGCGTCTTGACCTTGTCGTACCACTCGATGGCGGCAGCCGGCTTGCTCTCGGCATGGTAAACCTGACCGAGGATGTAGCGGGCAAAGTCGCGATCCTTGCTGTCGCCATTGGCAACCACCGTGGCGGCGGTGATCGCCTCGCGGTACTGGCTCTGCCAGAACAGGCCGAGGGCGGTCATGTACTGGAAACTCGGGGCCAGCTTGCTGTCCGCATGGCGCCGGCCGAATTCCTGGCTGAAACGGACCACCAGCGGGTAGTTCTTGAGGTCGAGCATGGCATTGGCAAGACTGAACCCGGCCTGGTCGCAAAGCGGATCGACCGGATGGTGCGCCAGGAACTGGACGAGCAGGTCGGCGGTGCGCTTGAGCATGTCGATCTTTTCGGGCTGGGCCCCATCCTCCTTCGGC
>JBAXRC010000496.1:0-2096 GCA_037131415.1 bacterium
ACAGCGGCAAATTATCGGGATTAATGAGGGCTTCAGCCAGTTCCTGGGCTGCGACAACGGTGCTGACGTGCTCGGGCTCAGGCCCGGCGAGGCGGTTCACTGCCTGCATGCGTGGGATCATCCCGGGGGCTGCGGAACATCCAGGAGTTGCGCCAGTTGCGAGGCCGTGAAAGCGATTGTGGCCTGCCTGGTGACGGACGAACCCGTTGACCAGACCTGCTCGATCACGGTGCGTTCGGGCGGTGCAATACAGAACCTATGTTTTGACATCCGGGTTTGTCCCCTGATGCTGGACGGGCGGCGGTTTGTCATGATGTTCCTCCGGAATGCAACCGAGGACCGGCGCAGGGTAAGCTTGGAGCGCGTTTTCTTCGATGAGATCAGTGGCACGATTGCCGGGGTGCTGGGGCGGAGCAAGTTGCTGTTGTCGGCGGATGCCGAGAAGGCGAGGATCCTGTCCGGGGACATTTTCAATTCCCTGCTGAAAGTGGCGCAGGAGATCCGGGTTCAGCGGCGTCTGGTCCATGGCGACAAGAAGGCCGTCCAGCCTTCCCTGCAAACCCTTTCCCTTGCCAAGGTGATCAAGGAGGTGGGGGCGACCTTCAGGGATCATCCGGCGGCGAAGGGTAAGCGGCTGAAAATCAACGCCACGAATCCCGAGTTTATTTTCAAGACCGACATCTGGCTGCTGATGCGGGTATTGGTCGGCATGATCCTGAATGCCTTTGAGGCCTCCGCCGAGGGGGATGACATTCAACTGACTGCCACCGGTGCCGGGAATGAGATCATTTTTTCCGTGTGGAACCGGAAGGTTATTTCGCCGGACGCCATTCACCGGATATTCGAGCCGAATTTCAGCACCAAGCCCGAGCCCGGACGGGGGATGGGAACCTACAGCATGAAGCTTCTGGGAGAGGAGTCCCTTGGCGGCAAGGTGGACTTCACCTCCACGGCGGAGGAGGGGACCGTATTCCGGCTGACCTTGACGGCGTGATGAAGGGAGTCAGGCGCTAGGGGCTTGACGCTATACCTTGCCCCCTTTATCTTTTCCCGTACATGAACACTCCACGGTTACCGGCAGAATGGGAAGAGCAGGATGGCGTCCTGCTGGCATGGCCGCATGCGGCCACGGACTGGAAGCCCTATCTGACCCGGGTCCAGGAAACTTTTGCCCGTATCATTGCCGAGGCGAGCCATCATGCCCGGGTCGTCCTCCTGACTGAGTCGCCCGATGAAACGCGCCGGTTTCTCCAGGAGACCCATGCCGTCCTCCCGCGGATCTCGCTTCACCCGATTCCCTGCAACGATACCTGGGCGCGGGATTTCGGCCCCATTACCGTTTATGAGAACCAGCGGGCCGTTCTCCTGGATTTCGAGTTTACCGGCTGGGGCGGAAAATTCAGGGCCAATCTTGACAATGACATCAATCTGCGTCTCAAGGAGCGTGGCGTCTTCTGTGGGACGCACCTGCGGACCATCCACCTGATCCTCGAAGGGGGCAGTATCGAGAGCGACGGGCATGGAACCATCCTCACTACGGTCTCGTGCAACAACAACACCAACCGGAACGCCCATATGTCCCGTGCGGAAACCGATGTGGCCTTCCGGAAATTCCTGGGTGCCTCCCGTGTTCTATGGTTGGAGCATGGCTATCTGGCCGGGGATGACACCGACGGGCATGTGGATATGCTCGCCCGGCTGGCGCCCCATGACACCATCGTCTACCAGGCCTGCGATAATCCCGGGGATGAGCATTTCGCGGAACATTCGACCATGGCGGATGAGCTCCGCGCCTTCAGCACCCTGGAGGGAAAACCCTACCGGCTCCTGGCGCTTCCGTGGCCCTCTGCCAAGCACGGACCGGACGGGGAGCGGCTTCCGGTCTCCTACGCCAACTTCCTGGTCTTGAACGGCGCCGTTCTGGTGCCGGTGTATGATGATCCCCATGACGCCCGGGCGCTTGATGTCATTGGAAAGGCATTTCCAGGCCGGCATGTTGTCGGCATTGACTGTTCCGCCCTTATCCTCCAGCATGGCTCCCTGCATTGCGTGACCATGCAGTTGCCGAAAGGAGTTCTCACATGTCAGTCCTGAAA
>JBAXRC010000497.1:0-2089 GCA_037131415.1 bacterium
TCAGGTTGAAGACGGCTCAGCAAGCTTCGCCCTCCAGAAGAGCGGAATGGGGTGGCAAAATCGGCTAGTAGCTTTCTGCGGGGATCTTGGAAAATAAAAATCACAATCCGGTGGGACGCCAAGGACAAGGGAAAGGATCGGAGATGAGCAGGACTTTCAGGTTTGGAGTGAAGCATACAATGAGAAAGGGCTTGCTGCCGCTTGCGGTTGTCCTCGTTAGCGCCCTCGGCGCGACCATCGGGCTGGGCGCCGGCAAGCTGGCCGCACCGGTGGATATCGTCTACGGCAACACCCTGCCCGGTCCGGCCTCCGCCAGGCAGAAGGGAACGGGGTTCACCCTCTCGAACAATGTCCTGGAGATGAAGTGGTCGCTGGAGAACGGGCAGTTGCGGTTGACCGGGATTACCGACAAGATGAACGGGCGTTCCCATGTCCAGAGCAACGAGGTGTTCGCGGTGAAGTTGGACGACGGAACGAAAATCTCCGCGTCAGATTGCCAGCTCGTTGGCGCGCCGGCAGTGGAATCCGTGAAGACCGTGTCCGGAACGGCCTGTGCAGCCAAGCGGCTGAAAGGCAAGCAGATCACGGCCCGCTTCAAGCATGAAGCCTCCGGGGTCACCGTCCAGTGGAGCGCCGAATTGCGGAATGGCTCGCACTATGTGCGCCAGGTGCTCCGTGTCGAAGGCTCCAAAGGCAAGCTCGCCAATGTCTGCACCCTGATGGCCAATGTCGGGGAGGCCAAGGTGGTGGGCACGGCGGAGGCCGGAAACCCTGTTGTTTCCGAGCATTTATTTCTCGGTCAGGAATTGCCCATGTCGAGGAACCAGACGAGCGGCAATGAGGGCGTCGTGTCTTGCGGGCTTTCCTGCCAGCTACCGCTTCTGGCCGGGAAGTCATATGAGTTTTCCTCCGTTCTGGGCGCCTATCCCGAGGGGCAGCTCCGCCGCGCCTTTCTGCGCTATATCGAGCGCGAACGGCCCCGGCCCTACAACCAGTTCCTGCACTACAACTGCTGGTTCGATCTCCACATCAATCTCAACGAGGAGAAAATCCTGAAGAACGTCAAGGCGTTCACCGAGGAAATGACGGTCAAGCGCGGTGTCGCAATGGATTCATACGTGCTGGATGACGGCTGGGACGCGCCGCGTGAAGGGTTCTGGACGGTTGACAGGAAGAAATTCCCCGCGGGTTTCGATTCGATCTCGGCGGAGCTGGATCGTGTGAATTCGCACATGGGCATCTGGATTTCCCCGCTGGCCGGGTATGCGTTTATCGGGGAACGGGTGGGCCATGCCAGCAAGCTCGGCCTGGTTCGGGAAGGCTCGTTTCTTGATCTGTCATACGCCCCCTACTACGTGTGGTTCCGGGATTTCTGCGCCAATCTGGTGAAGAAGAACAAGGTGAATTACTTCAAGTGGGACAAGGCCGGCAACGGCGCCTCGCCCCATTTCATGGCGCTGTTGGACTGTGCCAAGGAATTGCGTCAGGTTGATCCCAACCTCTTCTTCAACGTTACCGTGGGGACGTGGCCGTCGCCGTTCTGGCTGAACGTGATAGACAGCACCTGGCGTGGCGGGGAGGATGTCAATTGGGATTGGGAATGCAAGGGTAACGACCGGGAGAAGTGGCTCAATTACCGGGATGGTGTGACGTATGGGAATGTGGTCAAGAATGGTCCGCTCTATCCCTTGAATTCGATTATGAACCATGGGATCGTGCAGGCGGCGCTGGGTGCGGCTGGCCGCGCCTCCGGCTCCGGGAGTGATCTGCGCAATGAGGCGCGCTCCTACTTCGGTTGCGGTACCGCGCTTCAGGAGTTGTATATCCAGCCGAGCATCATGACCACATCGGCGTGGGATGCCGTGGCGACCGCGGCGAAATGGGCGCGCCTGAATGCCGATGTGCTGGTGGATACGCATTGGGTGGGCGGGGATCCCTTTAAGCATCAGATTTACGGCTGGGCCTCGTGGGCGCCGAAAAAGGCGATTCTCACGCTACGGAATCCAAACGATCAGTCCCAGGAGATCATGCTGGATGCCGCCGTGGTGTTCGAGCTGCCCGCCGGTGCGGTTAAGTCTTTCACGATGAC
>JBAXRC010000498.1:0-2085 GCA_037131415.1 bacterium
GGAACAAGTGGCCGGAATCAATCGGAATGAGTGGCCGAATTGATCGGAATGCGCAGCGAAGTAGGGCCGACCAATCTCCTGAGGCGCAGAGCGAAGGATGGCGCCCTTCGACATGTCCTCCGTAGCCTTAGCGAAGTAGGGCGATTAAAAGACTGTAGATCTTTACACTAGAATGTATTAAGTGCATATTAGCTCAATGCACTTTGTCTATCTAATCCGTAGCACATCCCGCCCAAACAAGACCTATGTCGGCATGACCGAGACCGTAGAATGCCGCCTCAAGGCTCACAATGAAGGCCAATGCCCATCTACTTCCTGCTTCCGCCCCTGGGAACTCGTCACATATATTGCTGTCTGCTCAGAAGATCAGGCTCGCAAACTGGAGCAGTATCTCAAAACAGGATCAGGTCATGCTTTTGCCCACAAGCACCTTTGGGACAGCCCTTACCGCTGAGCTGACATAATGGGTTATAGGGGGCGTCCCTGTGGCCTTGTGCCACGGGGCGAAAAAATGTTCGGTTCCCGCCACGCAAGGTGGCGGGGCACCCCCAATAACTGACCCATTACGAGCAGACCGCTTATCTCCTTTTCAGAAACAGGAAAGGGGACTATATTCCCTCTTCCTTCAAGGAGACTCTTATGCAAGGACGTGCCCTGGGTTGGATTGTTCTGGCGGTGTGGATGGCGACGGGATTGATGGGCCGGGCCCAGTCCGCCGCGCCGGATGAGCGCGGGTTGTGGAAAGTCTGGATCAGTCATACCAATTCCGACGACCACGTTTCGGTGGTGACGGCCTGCCGGGACTATGGCGCCAAGACGAATCAGGATTCCCTGGCGGTGGTGGTCCATGGGCTGGAGGCCTGGCACTTGCTCAAGTCCGGAAATACCAATGGAGCCATCCGGCTTCTGGAGCCGATGCTCACGGCGGGGGAGGGCGCTACTCCTCTTCAAAAGGCCGGCGCCGAGATGGCCCGGTGTTGGTTGACCCGTATCGACCGCGAGATGGTCCGCATCGCCCTGAAGAAGTTCTATTGGCGCGATATCGAGTTCCCGGATTCCCTCGAGGCGCTCAAGACACTCAAGATCAAGCGGATGCCTCCCTTTGCGGATCGCTGGGGAAAACCATGGAGCTATAAGCGCGGAAGCCAGATTAAGGGAATGGAAAAGCAGCAGTATGCGCTCGAGTCCACCCGCCTGGGGCGCCTGTCCGATCTGGGGAAAGCCCTGGGCCTGCCGTATGCCGGGAGAATCAGCCTGGAGCCTGTGAGGGTGTCGCCGATCAGTCAGGACACGTATGAATTCTCCTCCCCGAGCCGGAAATCCGTCCTCTTGCAGGAAGGGACGGACATTGACGGGGTCACCATCGCCTATATCGGTGCCAATATCATCGTGTTGGCCGACGGAAACCACTGGAGGATTGTGCTGAAGCCGCGGTGATTTTTTCCGGGGCAACGCCCATTCCGGAAACCGTTTGAAACGAGTTTCGCGAATGGAGTAAGGCGAAGAGATCATGGAGAACCTGGAGCAGACGATCGTCAGGATACTTGCGGGAGACCCTGACCTTTACCGGGACATTGTGGGCGCCTATGAGCAGACGGTTCGCGCCACGGTGGCGGCCATGGCGCCTGATCCCAACTCCGTTCCCGATCTGACCCAGGAAACCTTCATCATCGCCTTTCAACGGCTTTCCTCCTATCAGCCCGGCACCAATTTCGTGGCCTGGCTCCGCACGATTGCCCGGAATGTGGCGCAGAACGAGCGCCGCCGCTGGTATCGCCGCCGCGCCCTCGAGGAGCGCTCCAAGGTTGAGGTGATGGACCAGATCGAAGCCCGAGTGGATTCCCTCATGGAGGAGTTGCCGGAGGATCTCGTCAACTCCCTGAAGTCCTGTGTCGGCAAGCTCCAGGGCAAGACCCGTGCGGTTCTGGACGGCTTCTATTTCAAGGATCATTCCATTAACGAACTGGCCGACTTGCTCCAGATTCCCGCCGGAACGGCCAAGGTCATGCTTCACAGGGCGCGGGGCGCGCTCGGCTCCTGTCTCCAGAAGAAGGGAGCCTGCCATGTTGAATGAGCAGGAAATAT
>JBAXRC010000499.1:0-2081 GCA_037131415.1 bacterium
CCATCAGGTAGTGGGCAATCTTGAATTGCCGGTCGAGCACGTTCTGGTAGTTGAACTGGCCGGGATAAAAATCGAACAAGTATTGGTATTCGTCAAAAGCCCGGTCGTAAAGCTGCCGTTTTTCCTGAAGTTGGGCAAGGGCGAGCTGGGCCTTCGGGGCTTCCGGGGAATCTGGCCAGGCATAAACCAGGGCCTGGTAGGCGTTCGCCGCTTTCCGCCAGCGTTCCTCCTTTTCGAGCTTTCCGGCCAGTTCCATCTGCTTGACGGCGGTTTCACGGTCGGGACTGCGGTACCAGCGGATTCCCCGCTTCACGCGGGCCTTCTCGGCTTGCTTGACGTCCGTCCCTGTCCGGGTATCCGGAGGGGGCGTTGGCATGTTGTCATAGCTGGCCCCGCAGGGGATGGCCAGCATGAAGAGGAAGGCAAGGACCGCTTGAATGAAAATACGCATATAGGGGCATACTTTAGGGGGCGTGCCAAAGTGGGTCAAGAGAGGAATACATCCAAGAATTCAAGAATTCAGGAGTCAGGAGTCAGAATTCAGAATTGATCACCAACGACTTGATCCGGACTCATTTCCCAGCTCCTGTATTCTGACTCCTGTGCGAATTCAACAAAATTGAATCTCACCCGGCTTTGTAACCGGATATAAAAAAAGCAACCGCGGATTTAAACCCGCAGTTGCTTTGGTAAGCATATGCCTGCTTCCGGGCCCCCCAGTTGGCCAGTAGAGTCAGACTTTTTTTACTCCTTAGAGCTTGTCTTACACCTCACCAGCCTCAGGTCGATTTAAATAAATAGCATAGGCTGTGCCGATTGAGGCCGGCTTTGTGATATTGCATTTTCATTACATTTCACTGACGGAATCAGGGGAAATCGGGTTTTCAATGTTAAGGAACCATGAAGACCGCCGTTATCGATTTGCGGCGCGTGTGTCAGTTATCTCGATTATGAGACATGAGACGGCGGGTTGTGTCAAATCGCGAGCCGGGCTTTCAGAAAGTCCCTGAACTCCTCATGAATGTGACCGTTCGTCGCCAGGTACATGAGGCGGTGGGGAGCGGTTTCCGCAAGAGTCTCGGCGCGACCGCCTGCCCTCTCGACAATCAGGCCTGCGGCGGCGACGTCCCAGGTGTAGATGCCGGCCTCGAAATAGCCGTCAGCCTGGCCAGCGGCCACCCGGCACATATCGAGGGCGGCGGCCCCCATGACGCGCGCTTTCTGGACGTTGTCGGCGATATCCCTGAAAAGGCTCAAGCGGGGCATCTGGGTGGTCATCTTCTGGTCGAGTCCGGTGAGTACCATGGCCTCCTTCATCATGCTGACTCCCGTGACCGCCATGGGCTGACCATTGCGGCGGGCCGGACCGCCCCGCGAGGCGGTGAACAGTTCGTCTGAGGCCGGGGCAAATACAACCCCGGCCTGGGTCTTGTCCCCGTGGTTTACCGCAACCGAGCAGCACCACCACGGCAGTCCATGGGTGAAGTTGACGGTTCCATCAATGGGGTCAATGATCCAGGTGTAGGGTGAGCCGGACGGATTATGCGTGGGTTGCCCCAGGTCTGCGCTCTCCTCGGCGAGGATGGCGTGGTCCGGGAAGTTGGCTCGCACGATACCCAGGGCAATCTCCTGGCATTCCAGGTCGAGCTGCAGCTTGACGTCATGCGCCGCCACCATGACCGTTTCCGCCCTCCTGTGCCGGTTGGCCAGGGCGTGCAGGCCCGCGGTACGGGCCGCCCTGACCGCCGTTTCCAAAAGACGCTCAGGGGAGATGTTGGGGGAGGGCATGGATTTTGCCTGGTTGTTTCGTAATAAGTATTCAGTGTTCAGTTTTCAGTATTCAGAAAACAGCATTCATTTCTGAAATCTCAAGTCTGAATACTGAACACTGAATACTGAACACTCTCTATTTAACGGGAATGATGATCTTGCGGCTGTTGGCCTGCATCTCCTTGCTCTGCTCGTATTCGGTGAACTTCATGGAGACGGTCCGGGAGACGCCGCTTTCCTGCATGGTGACGCCGTAGATGACCCCCGCCGCCGCGATGGTGCGCCGGTTATGGGTGATGACGATGAACTGC
>JBAXRC010000500.1:0-2070 GCA_037131415.1 bacterium
GCCTACAACCGGCGCGAACAGATTGCTGATCCCGGCTTGCGTGATGTCTGGGGTCAGGGCTTTTCCCGGATGTGGGAGACCATGCGTGTCCATCCCGGCTGCCTGGGCGGTTCGATTTGGGCGGCCATTGACGACACCTTCTTCCTGCCTGGCGGGCGTACCGTGGGGTATGGCACCTGGGGTCCCCTCGACGGCTGGCGCCGCCCCAAGCCGGAGTACTGGCACATGACCAAGACCTATTCGCCGGTACGGATCCTGGACGAGACCGCGGGGGTGCCTGCCGCCGGTGAGCCCGTCCGGTTGACGGTGGAGAATCGCAGTGATTTCGCGAATCTCAGCGAAATGCGGTTCGACTGGAAACTGGCGGGGAAATCAGGCCACTCGAAAGTCGAGGCGGCGCCCGGGCAGAAGGGAGCCCTGGTGATCCCGGCCGGAAAAAGCGACCTGTCCGGCAGGGAGCTTGAAATCACCATCACCGGCCCGCGTGGATTTCGCGTGGATGCCTACCGGTTCACCCTGGGCGGTGAAGCCGTGAGGGGCCCCGCGCCCCTGCGCAAGACGGGCCCGCTGGAGTTGACGCAGGACCCCACGAATATCACCGTCAGCGGCATCGGGTTCAAGTACCTCATTGATGCGGTGACGGGCCAGCTGAAAGCGGGCAAAGTCGGCCGCCATGACTTGCCGCTCTCCGGTCCGTGCCTGACCGTGATCCCGCTCGACAAGGAAGGTGGCGGGACACAGTTGACCGGAAAGGAACCGGTGTTCACGCCCCTGTGGGGTCTCTATACCGACTGGAAGGCGTCCGCGGTGGTGGCAACGGGGACCGGCCAGACGGTCAGGGTGAAGGTCTCGGGTGCTTATGCGGAAGCCGAGGGCGGGTATGAGCTGGTGATTGACGGAAGTGGCCGCATGACCGTGGAGTGGAACTTTACGGCGACGGAAGACGTCAACCCGCGCCAGACCGGTATGACTTTTGACCTGCCGAAGTCCTGCGATACCCTGGCCTGGCGGCGGCGCGGGCAATGGAGCGTGTACCCGGAGGATCACATTGGTCGCCTGGCGGGCAAGACCAAGGCGTTTCAGGGACATCCCGCCTGTGGTCTTGTCGGCCCGCGAACGAAGCCGTCCTGGCCCTGGAGCGAAGACCAGAATTCCTATGGCTGCAACGATTTCAGATCCACCAAATTCAATATTTTAGAGGCGGTGTTGAGTGATCAACACGGGGTGGGCCTGCGAGCGGTGGCCGCCGCGGATCGTCATGCCCACACCTGGATCGACGGCGACAAGGCCCGGCTGATGGTGGCCGATTATGCCAATGACGGGGCGGATAGCTATTTCCAGTGTACCCGCGCCATCCCCGACAGGAAGGTTGCCCGGGGCGAAGCTTTCTGCGGGTCGGTGCAAGTGGAGCTTGCAGGAAAATGACGGGCCTGTAAATATGCCCCCAAGCCAAAGGAAAGAAAGCCCATGAAGTGTATGAAAGCGCTGGTGAAACGCGAAGCCCGCCCGGGGCTTTGGATGGAGGAGGTTCCCTTTCCGGAGACCGGGATCAATGATGTTCTCATCAAGGTTCATCGAACCGGGATTTGCGGGACCGATTTGCATATCTACAAGTGGGATGCCTGGGCGCAGAAAACCATTCCGGTTCCCCTCGTCATCGGTCACGAATTTGTCGGGAAGATCGAGTCGGTGGGGGCGAATGTAAAGGACTTTCATCCCGGTGATATTGTCAGCGGCGAGGGGCATGTCGTTTGCGGGCGGTGCCGGAACTGCCTGGCCGGCCGGCGCCACCTGTGCAAGGATACCCAGGGCGTGGGGGTCAACCGGACCGGGGCCTTTGCGGAGTATCTGGCGCTGCCCGTCACCAATGTGTGGGGACACGCGCCGGGCATTGACCGTGACATCCAGTCCATTTTCGATCCCTTTGGAAATGCCGTCCACACCGCCCTCAAGTTCGGATCATTGGGGGAGGATGTCCTGATCACCGGAGCGGGCCCCATTGGAATCATGGCGGCGGCCGTGGTCAAACATGCCGGCGCCCGTTATGTCGTCATCACCGACACCAATCCC
>JBAXRC010000501.1:0-2066 GCA_037131415.1 bacterium
GAACCTAACAACCGGCACCCTGTGGGACGCCACTGAAATATTTTATATAGCAAATACAACTTTTAAGCTGCTTTTTCGCACCCTTTTCCAGCACAACTGATTAATAGCCAGGCGCTTACTATGGATAGACCACGCCCCGACCACGGTGGAAAAACGCCGCGGCGAGTGCGATGCCACAGAGTCAGGAGCACAAAACCACAAAGGGCGGGGTAGTTGTCTCGACCACCCTTTTCCTGCCTGCCGTGAAAAGCCGATGTACAATTACCTGGCAGGTACGCCGGGCCGACGAAGTGGAGATGAGCCTGGACCTTCAAGCCTGCCCGGGCAGCACACCCGATATCCCACGCATCGGCATGGTGTGGCCCCTCCCCGCGGCGATGCGGGACGTGTCGTGGTACGGGCGGGGACCCACGGAAACGTATCCGGACCGCATGGCGGCGGGTGGACTGGGTCTGTGGAAATCATCGGTGGATGCCTGGGTTCATTCCTACCACCGTCCCCAGGAGAACGGTAATCGCAGCGATGTGCGCTGGATGCGCATTGGAGCCAAGGGGGGCGCTTCCTTGCGAATTGAAGCGCTGGATTCAATGCTGGCCGTAAACGCGTGGCCTTGGACGCAAGATGATCTTGAAAATACGGGGTCCCCCTGGAAACTGCCGCATCGAAACACGGTCACGATGCATATCGACCATCGCCAGATGGGGCTGGGTGCCGACAATACCTGGGGCGCAAAACCCTATCCGCCCTACACTCTCAGCGCCGGAAAGCGTTACACCTATTCCTACCGCGTGAGCCTTATGGAGCCCGGGCATTGATTCGTGAGTTTCGGATGCGCAATTCCGCGTACGCTCTCACCCATAACGAGAAAAGGACTCCGAGGGACAGACCCTGCCTGAGGGCAATGATGCAAAAAACCCAATGCTAAACAGGTTGCGCAAGGGGTCGGGAGATTAAGTAGGAGTCAGAAGTCAGACCTTCAGTCACAAATGAAGTTGATTGAGCCGCCATCCCTGCAGTCCCAGCCGGGATCCTTCATCTCTTCAGGGCAGTCGAGAGGGCGGTCGGACAGCCAGCAGAAGGCATGGTTCAAATGGCCGGCCACTAGCTCCCGGGCCATCAGGAGCGGCAGGTAACAGGGCTCAGGCGGGGGGCGTGATATTGAGCCGCTCTTTCTTGAGCCGCTCCAGACGTTCCGCCTGATCCTGCCGGAGCGTATCCATGAAATCCAAGGCCCGGTGCTTTTGTTGATAGGATTGTCTGGATTTTTCCGTCAGGTACCGCGAACCGGTTATATCCCCTTGCTGAAGCGATGTCGTCCAACCGGACAACTGGCGGGAAATCGAGGTTGCACAAGACATGAGATCTGAAATTTGAGATTTGAGATGCAGGAAATATGGCAGCCTGTCGATCACATGGCAGATTGAGCGCACTTCACCTGCTGACCCTTTGGCGTAATAGAGGAACGTGATCAACTCGGGGGTCGTGCCACGCTCAAAACCCTCGGCGATATTATTCGGAACCGACAAGGCGGCACGCTGGATCTGGTTGGCGATATCACCCTTGAAACGAAACCCCCTGTCATCAGTCAACAGGAAGACCGAAGCCGTCATCGTGATGCCCGCCCGCCAAACCGGAACATCCTCGAAGTTCTTGTATCGCATCTTTCCCCTTTATCTGAAATTTGAAATATGAGATCTGAAATATAGCTAGTAGATAACTACATAACTATAAACAAGAAAGCAACTGTTAAGCATCCCAGAACAACCGTACGGCATTCGCGGTGGTCATGGCGGCCAGGGCGGGCTCCGTCACACCACGCACCTTGGCGAGGCAGGAGGCCACGGCGGGCAGGTAGCCCGGTTCATTGGGCTTGCCGCGGTGGGGAACGGGCGTCAGGTAGGGGGAATCCGTTTCCAGCAGAAGCCGGTCATCAGGAATCACACGGGCCACTTCCCGCAGGGGATCGGCATTACGGAAGGTGACGATCCCGCTGAAGCTGATCATGAAGCCAAGCTCCATGAGCTTGCGGGCAAAGGGTTCCGCTCCGGTAAAGCAATGGAGTACGC
>JBAXRC010000502.1:0-2062 GCA_037131415.1 bacterium
GGGAGCGCGATGGGATTGGCTAGACTTGGAGGCGATGACCACTCAGTCTCGCCGTTTGGTTCGCGCCGGAATAATTTCTCAAGGATTGAATTAGGTATCGGAGCGATATTGCTTCATGTAATGCGAGAGGCCACCTGGGGTGCTGACCACCTTGGCGAGTGGGGGTGGGGGCTCTTGCGTACCAATGCACCGGCACCTCTGCGGTATTTTTGCCCCCTCCATTTATAATAAACGTGGTTTTCGAGGATGATGATGCCAGTGCTGGAGAAGCTATCGCGCGCGCGTTCATTTAAATAGGGAAATGAGTGTGGAGTAACCGGGGTTATCCTACGTTCTTTTTATCGTTATAGAGGTTCGCTTAATCAATTTTGCTAGCCGCCGAGCGCAGTTTCATCAATCGAGAAAGATCAGGTGGTGAGCCTATTAGCAAGCTTGGTTGCTCCTGTTCAAAACCACGTGGAGTATGTTTTCATATTCCACATTCTTTTCCCGCCCGTACTGATCCGATTTGCCGGATTGGCAGATGCAGGGCCCAAAGAAGCTGGGCAACAAATTTCCTATTGCCCATCGGGCTATAACGGAAACACATGGAAATCTAGGGAAACTCGGGAAACTCCCAACCGACCGGGGCCGAGGACAAACTGAATTGTGGGTGTCGAGACTGAGCGGGGCAAAGCCCAGAGCGTTGAACGACCGGTCCCTATACCCCGAAAAGCCATCCCGTCTGATGGCTTGCTGAATACGTCGTATTGGAGATGTTCTCAACACTTTCGGCAAAAGGCTTCCCCAGGTGTCCCAGGTAACGCATACGGCAACGCTATAGGTTGAATCTAGAAAGGGACCTCAGGATCAGGCGGGCTTTCGCTTGTTGCGTGTCTCGGTGGACCGTCCTGGCGCAAACCCGCCGCGGTCTTCCGATGGCGCCGCTCCTTGCGGACCGGCGGATTTTGCCGATGCCGCCGGGACTTGCGGCCGACGATGGCCGCCTGGTCATGCGGGGCATGCCCGACCAGCAGTTCCAGAATCCGGTCGAAAGATACCCGACGCCAGCGGCGGCGATTGAAGCGAAAGGCCCATTCTTCAAGATAGCTGTCGGCGTGGCGGCGGCGGAACCCGTGCAGGGTGCCCAGCCCCCAGCGCTTCGTCAGGGCGAACACCCGGTGGATCCATGGCAGCACGACGTGCGCCGCCATCTTGCCAACCAGGTAGGGGTAATGGCGGTATCCCAGCGCCCTGAGCCCCCCATAGCTGCTGTGATCGTCAGTCAGGACCACCGTGCCTGGCGCCACATTGCCCTGGACGAACCGCTCAAGTGTCGCTGCGGTGTTGTCGGAAATGACCTTGAGGCGGACCCGGCCCGGCTTGGTGCCAAGCAATTTCTGCCTGGGTCGCCAGCGCGGCGTGTTGCCGGTGAGCCGATCGACGACCTCAACCGCGGCGACCACCGTCAGCATGCCGCCCCGGCCCCCGACGCCAAGCGGCGGGTTCTTTTCCCGGAACGGGATCTCCGTTTGGTCGACTTCGACAATGCCCCGCAACGGTTCCCTGTCCCGGTCCGCCATGGCGGCGCGGATCTTGTGGAGCAGAAGCCAGGCCGTCTTCTCGTTGATCCCGAGTTGGTCCATGAGCTGTAGTGCCGACATGCCGTTGGAATGGGTTGCGACCAGATGGGCCGCCCAAAACCAGGTCGTCAGCGGCAGCTTGGTCCGATGCATGATGGTCCCGGCGGTCACCGAGGTTTGCCGCCCGCAGACACGGCACTCGAAGGTGTATGCCCTGGAGCGGAGCAGGTCGCCTCGCCCCACGGCACCGCACCCCAGGCAGATGAAACCGTCAGGCCAGCGTTGCTGGATCAGCCGGGCGGCGCAGGCCGCCTCGTCCGGGAACTCCGCCGCAAATTCGATCAACGACCGGGGTCGGACCATTCGTTTTCCACCAGTGGCTGTGGGTCGCCCCATCAACATATGGTGGGCACTCTAACTTACCTGGGACACCTGGGGAAGCCTTCGTTGGAATGGGTTGCGACCAGATGGGCCGCCCAAAACCAGGTCGTCAGCGGCAG
>JBAXRC010000503.1:0-2061 GCA_037131415.1 bacterium
GATCCATGACCGGGAATTGTTCCGGATTCTGGCCGATCTTAATCATGTCCGCCGCGTGTGGACCCAGGGGGAAAAGGGGAATACCGCCCTCGCTTTCCGACGCGTGGGGCGCGCCTTGTTTGCCCCAAAGCCGCCGGAAAGGGATTTTGGGAAATGAGGTGACAGGTTATTAGACTCCCAGACGGCGTGGCAGCCGTCCCTCCCGAGCTGAAACATCTGGGATTTGGGAGGGCGCGGCGCCACCCGCGCTGTCTTAAGAGTTTTGCATTGGATTTCGATCTGAAGCGCTTCAGATAACTGCCCTTCCTTTTATTTATCTTTACCTGGATTACTATGATATGTAATATGAATATATGAATGGCGAATTACATGATTATATTCAGCGAGGCATTGAGACAAAAATAGCAGAATCGCTGGTTGAAGTACCGGTAACTGCCATTTTGGGGCCGAGACAATGCGGCAAAACAACGCTGGCGAGGAAGATGGCTGCTTCGCATTTGCCCGGAGAGGTCGTTTATTTGGATCTTGAGAGACTGTCGGATCAGCGAAAACTAGCTGATCCGGAATGGTTTCTGTCTCGGCAGAGCGGTAAACTGGTTGTTCTGGATGAGGTTCAACGGATTCCTGAGTTGTTCGCGGTACTCCGGGTTTTGGCGGATGATCCAGAACGACGGTTCCATTTTCTAGTATTGGGATCTGCATCTCCTGAACTGTTGCGTCAAAGTTCGGAATCATTGGCTGGCAGGATCCGATATCACGAGTTGACGCCGCTGTTACGCCAAGAGTGCCGGGCTTCGCTCATAACTAATTTTGAACAACAGTGGGTGAGGGGCGGTTTCCCCGGAAGTTTACTGGCCCGCTCGGAGTCCGCCAGTCTGGCTTGGCGCGAGTCCTTTACGCAGACGTTTCTGGAAAAAGACGTTGCACAATTAGGTGGCGGCTCATCACCGGAATTGCTTGGACGCTTGTGGCGTATGTTGGCGCATCATCACGGGCAGATGCTTAATACCGCTGCGCTAGGCCAAGCCTTGGGCGTAACTCACACTACGGCTCGGAAATATGTTGGGATTCTGGCCCAGAGTTTCATGCTTCGCCTACTACTGCCACTGGAGGCAAATTTCGGGAAACGCCTGGTCAAGACTCCCAAGGTCTATATTCGCGATGCCGGAATTTTGCACAGCCTCTTGGAGATTGGAAATATGAATGGCCTCCAGGGGCATCCGGTCATTGGCGCTTCATGGGAGGGGTGGTGCATCGAACAGTCGTGCGCCGCTTTGCCTGGATGGCGTCCCTCTTTTTGCCGAACCTCCAATGGGGAAGAGGTGGATTTTGTTTTGGAGCGCGGGGGCCGGCGTCTGGCCTTCGAGTTCAAAGTATCGATTTCTCCCCAATTGACACGGGGCTGTGTCACCGTGCTAGGCGATGTCGCTCCTGAGCATACTTGGATTGTATGCCCGATTGAAAAAGGATGGGAAATGCGTCAGGGTGTATCCGTAGCGTCGCTTGATGAGGCTTTGGATGCCGTTCGTCTCCTGTGTCCAGAAGCGTAGTCGTGAGTTTTTGGGCGAAAGTTGGAGGGATGCGCGCTGTCGCATCCGTGGCCAGTCGATGTTCGTATGCTCTTGAATTCGGTAGTCGTTGGTCGTTGGTCGTGAGTCGTTGGTCGTTTTTCGTAAGTCGTTAGTCGTTGGTTGTTTGTCGTGAGTTGTGAGTCGAGATCTCTTCAACCATGAACCATGAACCAACCTTCTTCCCTTGATTGTTAGTAATTATCCTCTTTATTGCTATATCATCCTTGTTTTATCGCCATTCTATGGATATTATTTGGTCAATTTTGGTAAATGGATGACATTATGAACCGGATTGCATTGAGTTACATTGCGGAATGGAAGGATCGGGCGACGCGGAAACCGCTCGTTATTCGAGGCGCCAGACAGGTCGGTAAATCGTTTCTCGTCCGCATGGCGGCGAAGGAACTCTTCTCTAACCTCCTTGAAATTAACTTCGAACGGATGCCGGATGCCGCTTCGCTCTTTGCTTCCAAGTCGCCCAAAACCATCC
>JBAXRC010000504.1:0-2060 GCA_037131415.1 bacterium
GGTCATGGGCACGCGCTGCGGCGATATTGATCCCGCCGTGGTCCTGTACCTCGCCCGGCGCGGCATGACACCGGACGACATCGACCGGCTGCTCAACAAATGCAGCGGCCTGCTTGGCGTCTCCGGAATCGGAAGCGGCGATATGCGCGACAACCTCACCGCCGCCGAGGCCGGAAACATGCAGGCCCAGCGGGCCATTCGCATGTTTGTCCAACGACTGGTCACCTACATCGGCTCCTATTTCACCATCCTGGGCGGCGCCGATGCCGTCGTCTTCACCGGCGGAATCGGCGAGAACAGCGCCGTGATCCGGGAGCAGGTCATCCAGAAACTCGCCTGTCTCGGCTGCATTCTGGATGTCGAGAAGAACCGCCAGACCCACGGACGTCCGGCCATCATCAGCACTCCTGAGAGCAAGCTGAAGGCTATCGTGATGCCGACCAACGAGGAACTCATGATCGCCCGGGAAACCGTGCGGTTGCTGACCGTCCCGACCAAGGCTATCCCCACCCCGAACTCCTGCACCCCGTCCTGCGCCTGCAAGCAGGAATAAGAAGAAAGGCGAATCCATGTCCCTCCTCGACACCCTGATTCCAAAAGCCCGTGCCGCCAAACGCACCATCGTCCTGGCCGAGGGTAACGACCCGCGCGTCATGCAGGCCGCTGCCTCCATCGCCCGCCAGGGAATCGCCAAAGTAATCGTCCTGGCGACTCCCGCAGAGGCCCCAACCACGGCCACGGGCGTCTCATTCCAGGGACTCCCCGTCACGGTGCTGGACTATCCGAATTCCCCTGATTTCGAACGATTGGCCCAGGCCTTCTACGGGCTCCGCAAGCAAAAGGGAATCACCCTGGAACAGGCACGGGAAAGCCTGAAAGACCGGCTGTATTTCGGTGACATGATGGTTCGCATCGGCCTCGCCGACGGCCTGGTGGCCGGTAGCATCGCCTCGACCCCCGACATGGTCCGCGCCGCATTCCAATGCGTTGGCACGTCTCCGGGAATCAAAACCGGCAGCAGCTTCTTCGCCATGGAATTAAAGACACCGGCGCCGAACGGGGATGACGTCCTGTTTTTTGCGGATTGCGGGGTGAACCCAAACCCCACCGCCGAGCAGCTCGTGGATATTGCCGTGTCAACCATCCACTCGCACAAGGCGCTGCTGGGCGGCCAGGCCCGGGTTGCCATGCTCTCGTTTTCCACCCACGGAAGCGCCAAACATCCGCTTGTGGACAAGATGATCCAGGCCACCGAACTCACCCGGGCACGTGTCGCCGAACTGGGCCTCAATGCGCTGGTGGATGGCGAACTCCAGCTGGATTCAGCCATTGTCCCGTCAGTCGCTGCAAAGAAATGCCCTGCCAGCCCGCTCAAGGGTGCGGCCAACATCCTTGTTTTTCCGGACCTCCAGGCAGGCAACATCTGCTACAAGATCACGGAACGTCTCGCGGGTGCCCTGGCTTACGGTCCCATCATGCAGGGACTTGCCAAACCGGTTAACGACCTGTCCCGGGGGTGCAGTGTCGAGGACATCGTGGGCGTCGCCGTCATCACCGCCTGTCAGGCTGCGGGATAAAAAAGCTCCCCCACCCCCCTTTTGTCGTGTAGCATACCTGCCCTATGTTGTACCGGATAGTCATCTTAAACGGCGAACGTCGCGGGGAGCGGGTGGATGTGCCCGAAACCCGGTTCACGCTTGGCCGGGCTCCCGCCTGCGGGCTCACGCTTAACGATGCCGCCCTCGAGCCGGTGCATGCCGAACTGACGCAATGCGGGGCATCATTGCTCATCCGGTCCGGAAACCCGGGCGCCGTTATCCGCGTGAATGATGTCGAAGTCACGGAATCCGTCCTGCAGCACGGCGATGTCGTGGAAATCGGGACTACACGGTTTTTCATCCAGCAATCGGACACAACCACCTGGAAAAATCTCTCCCGCCTGAGAAAAAAACGAACCCTCATCACGATCGTCCTGCCTGTCATGGTCGCCGGGATCATCATGGCCCTCGTTTCCCATAACCGGAAACAGCCGGGCAGTGAACCCGCACCCGCTTCCCGCC
>JBAXRC010000505.1:0-2041 GCA_037131415.1 bacterium
CGGATATTCTGTTCGAATGTGACGGCGCCAGAGAAGGAGAAGAAGGCGCCGCGCCTGACGAGGGGCTCAACCAGCTCCCTGGCGCCGGAATAGGAATGAATCACGAACCCGCAGGCGGGCCAGCCTTTTTCATCCAGAAGTTCCATCAGACGGCCCCATGCCCGGCGGCAGTGCATGGATACCGGCCGCTGAAGTTCGTTCGCCAGGTGGATCTGGGCCAGGAAGACCTCCTCCTGGTCCGCAAAGGTTGCCTTGTCCAGAGCATGATCGAGGCCGATTTCCCCAACTCCCGAGGGGTGGTCCGCCAACAGCGCCCTGAGGTTCGCCAGCCAGTTTCCGGAGCGGGACCCCGTGTACCAGGGGTGCAGGCCGAAGGAGAGGCGGACTGCCGGGAAACGGCGTGCAATATCCGGGAGAAGAGGCCAGTCCGCCTCACTGCTTCCGCAACACATCAGGCCTGCCACGCCGGCGCGGGTGGCCCGCGCCATGGCCGCGTCGAGGTGCGGGACCAGGCGCTCATCCTGCAGGTGACAATGGGCATCAAAGAGTTGCATATGAGGGTTGAATATACACGATTCATGTACCATACTGCGACACGCAAAAGAAACGGCGAATATGGATAAAACTGATTCCGAGATTCTGCGACAGGCGCGCGGCAAATTCGTCTGCATGGCCGCCTCCTACGGGCTGGGCGTGTTCAATGACAATTTTTTCAAGCAGGCGGCGCTGGTGCTGTTTGTCGCGGCGGGCCTGACCGACATGCAAGGTTATGCCCTGTCGGTTTTCACGCTGCCCTTTATCCTTTTCGCCGCTCCGGCGGGGTGGTGCGCGGACCGTTTCACGAAGAGTCATGTGGTGATTACCTCCAAGACGATTGAGTTGGTTGCCATGCTGATCGGGGCGGTGGGGATTTGCACGGGGCATCATGCGCTGATCTTCACCATGCTCTTCATCATGGGTTTCCAGGCGACGTTGTTCAGCCCGGCCCTGAACGGGTCCCTTCCTGATCTCTATCCGCAACGGCTGGTTCCCCATGCCAATGGCATCCTGCGATTGCTGGTCACGCTGGCCATCCTGGGGGGAGTGGCGGCGGCTGGCATGATGCTGGATCACCAGGAGTTGTGGCTGTGGGGAATTGAAAAGGGGCGCCTGCTGGTCGCCGGATCCGTGGTCGGGGTTGCGCTTTTTGGGCTGCTGGTGAGCTTTGGCGTGCCACATCGGCCGGCGGCGAACCCGCATGCCAAGTTTCCCTGGGCCGGGCCGATCCATACCCTCCGTGAGCTGTGGGACACACGCAAGGATCCCCTGCTGGGGAGCACTATTTTTGCCAATGTGTTTGTCTGGTTGATGGGGTCATTGGGTATCCTGGTGATCAATCCCCTCGGGATCCAGGAGTTCGGAATGTCCAAGACGCTTACCAGTTACCTGATCGTGAGCCAGTTGGGCGGGATTGCCGTCGGCGGGCTGGTCAGCAGCCGGTGGGTCGCTATCACGCGCTGGTACCGGGTGGTGTGGCCGCTCTGTCTGGCGATGTCCCTCGTGATGGGGGCGATGCCCGGCGTGCCCCTCCTGCCGGAAATCCTGCAGCGGCCGGCTTTGTATTTTCTGACGTTCCTGCTCGGATGTTTCGGGGGGGGGATCCTGATCCCCATGGAGAGTTTCCTTCAGATCCGGCCCCCGGTGGAGCGCAAGGGCGCGGTGCTGTCGGCGGTGAATTTTATTGTCTTCATCGGCATTCTGTCATCCGGTCTCTTCTCCAACTACCTGAACGCGAACTGGAAGCCGACGATGGCCTTCGGGATCATGGGTCTTGCTTCGCTGGGGGTGACGGTGTTGCTGTTCTTTCTTTTCCGGAAACAGACCGAAAAAATCGGTGGATAAGGGGATTGACCCCATGATCAATAGTTTGCTTTGCGCCCTGGCTCGATGGGTTCTCCGGCTTCGTTACCGTGTCCGGATAACCGGGCTTGACCCTGTTGCGGCCAAGGGGCGGAGCGGAATCCTGTTCCTGCCGAATCATCCCGCCCTGATTGACCCGGTG
>JBAXRC010000506.1:0-2032 GCA_037131415.1 bacterium
GAGCATGCGCCTGATGCCCAACCTCCGGCGACGCGCATCGTCCCCCGTGGACTACCGGGAGCAAATCGTGGTGGCCAGCGACCTGCTGCCGTCCGATCTGTTGAAACTCTCCGCCCAGCGCGCCGAGGGAGTCATCCTGATCGGCGGCGGCGTCACCGCCCATGTCTCCGTTCTGGCCCGGACCCTGCGCATCCCCATGGTGATTGTCAAGGAGCCGCCCCTGAAGGAAGGCGAAAAGGGAGCGGATACAATCATCATCCTGGACGCCGATCAGGGCAGCATCATCATCAACCCGTCCTACGAGATCCTCACGCACTACCGCACCCTGCTGGAGAGCCGCCACGACAGCACGCTGGAACTTGTCTGCGACCCGACCACCTCGACAAAGGATGGCCGGCGCATCCACCTCATGGCCAACATCAACCTCCTGAGCGAGGTTCCGACGGCGCAACGGGTCAAGGCCGAGGGCATCGGGCTCTATCGCAGCGAATTCCCCTTCATCGTCCGGAACGATGTCCCCACCGAGGAGGAACAATACCGCGTCTACAGCAAGGTGCTTGAATCCATGCCGGAACAGCAAGTGGTCCTGCGCACCCTGGATGTCGGCGGGGACAAGCTGCTCTCCTATTTCCCGGAGACCGCCGAGAACAACCCGTGCCTCGGCCTGCGGGCCATCCGCTTCTCCCTGCGCAACAAGGATATGTTCACGCAGCAGCTACGGGCCATGCTCAGGGCGGGCGCCGGAAGACCCCTGAGCGTCATGTTCCCGATGGTGTCCTCCGTGGACGATTTCCTCAGCGCCCGCACCCTCGTCGATGAATGCATCCAGGCCCTCATGAATGAAAAGATTCCCTGCAACATGCATCCCCGCCTCGGCGCCATGATCGAGGTGCCATCCGCCGTGGAACTGGCGGACGACCTCGCCCTCGAGTCGGATTTCCTGTGCATCGGCAGCAACGACCTGACCCAATACATCCTCGCCGTCGACCGGACCAATGAGCGCATTGCCGATCTCTACGTGTCCCATCATCCCGCCGTGCTTCGCGCCATCCGGCGCGTGGTGGAGGGCGCCGCCGCGCACGGCAAGCCCGTCTCGCTCTGCGGCGATATGGCCACCGACACAACCGTCCTGCCGGTCCTGATCGGATTGGGAATCCGGGTATTCAGCATGGATTCCCGGCGCATCCCTTCGATCCAATCGTTTATCAAATCCATGCGGTTCGAGGACATGCGGAAGCTGTCCGACGACATTCTCAGCCTCGGCAGCCTCAAGGCCGTCGAGGAGCGCCTTAAAATTACCCGGCCCACTTCCGAAACATCCGAAGCGGATGCCCCTGCCCAGTAACCTCATCCCGCCGTCTTGACAATTTCCGGCACGCACCTTATGTTCCCGCCGACAACTGAATTATTGAGTCGGCATCCCGGAATGCGGTGAAAATCCGCGGCGATCCCGTCGCTGTAATCGGGGAGTCGGTTTCTTCAGGCACTGCCCGCCACTGGGCTGGACGGCAAAACCGTACCGGAACGGGAAGGCGAGAAACCGGCACTGATCCGAAAGCCAGAAGACCTGCCGGCTCGTAAGTATCAAGGGAATCTGATGGAAAAGGGTTCCGGTCCGTCGGCCTATGCCGCCGGACCGGAACCCTTTTTGTTTTTGAAATAAACCGGTTAAAAAAGGAGAATAGAATGAGTACGCTGAAACAAACCCTTGAGTCCATCCGCCCCGCCGACCGCTCCCTGGCTCCCGCCCTCCAGGCCCATCTGGATGACCTCACCAAGCCACAGGGAAGCCTTGGTCGACTGGAGGAGATTGCCATGCGCTACGGGCTGGCTACCGGCGCCACCAGGCCAGGCCCCGCCAAATGCCGCATTTATTGCTTTGCCGCCGACCACGGTGTTGCAGATGAAGGCGTATCAGCCTTCCCGAAGGAAGTCACCCCGCAGATGGTCTTCAATATGCTCTCCGGCGGCGCCGCCGTGAACGTCTTCTCCCGGCACGTCGGGGCGGAACTGAAAATCGTGGATATGGGCG
>JBAXRC010000507.1:0-2019 GCA_037131415.1 bacterium
CTTCCCGCCGCTTCCGCAAGTTCCAGGGCAAGTTGATTGGGCGGGTAGGGTGCCGGAGCCTGACTTCTGGCCAGCCACTCGAACGCAAGCGTCAGGAGGCCGTCCCCTGCCAGCAGGGCATTGGCTTCACCGAAGACGACATGGGCTGTCGGGCGCCCCCGGCGCAGTTCATCATCATCCATGCAGGGAAGGTCATCGTGAATCAAGGTATACGTGTGAAGGATTTCTATAGCGAGACCCGGAAACAGGGCCTTTTCAGGGGTGCCGCCAACGGCTTCGCAGGCGGCCATACAGAGGATTGGGCGTAGCCGTTTCCCTCCTGCCATCACCGAATAACGCATGGCCTGGTGGAGAATCGCCGGACGCATGGTTTCCGCCGGCATATGGAGTTGAAGTTCCGTTTCCACGGACTTGCGCCTGGCCTCCAGGTATGTTTTCAAGTCGAACATGCGGAACACATTACGCAGGAGGAGGGGATGGGGAAAGGAAATTTTAAAGACCAAGGGCCTGACGCGGTCCTGACCTCGAAATATGGGGCGAAGTCGCGTCCTTGAAACAGGATGAGATTGTGATATCTTTAGGTTTGGTTTGTACGGGGTGTAGCTCTCTGGAGACTGGCATGCAAAAAAGAGAAGTTGTCGAATTGAGTGTGCTTTACCGCCTGTCACAGGCTGTGGCTCATCGCCGTGATATCTCGGCCCTGTTGCAGGAGGTCTTCGACATCCTGGAAAAGGAAATGGGAATGTCCTATGGAACACTGACCCTGCGCCGGCCTGACACGGATGTGTTCGTCATTGAGGCGGCGCGCGGGCTGACGCCCGAGGAGCACAAGCGCGGTCAGTACCGCATAGGCGAGGGGATCACCGGTACTGTTGCAAAGAGCGGCAAGGCCGAAGTGGTTCCCGATATCAGCAAGGATGTACGGTTCCTGAATCGCACGCGATCCAGGCGGGGTCGGCATGTCGCCTTCATCTGCGTCCCGATTGTCCACCATCGCCAGGTCATCGGGACGATCAGCACGGATGTTCCCTCGGCAGAGGTGGCGATGCTTGACCAGAATCTGGAATTCCTTCGGCTGGTGGCGAATCTTCTGGCCGAGGCGGTCGCGAGTATCCGTGAGCAGATCGGCGAGCAGGAAAGCCTGAAGGCCGAGAACGAACGGTTGCGCCGACAGCTGGGAGACAAGTACCAGTCGCATAACCTGGTGGGCAACTCCAAGGAAATGAAGGCGATTTACGATCAGGTCGCCCAGGTGGCTGATAGTGCGGCCACGGTGCTGATCCGAGGGGAAACCGGAACCGGAAAGGAATTGGTGGCGCGAGCCATCCACTTCGGCAGTTCACGGCGGAACAACCCCTTCATCAGCGTGAATTGCGCCGCGCTTCCCGAGAACCTGATTGAGAGCGAATTGTTCGGGCACGAGAAAGGTTCATTCACCGGGGCCGCGCAGCAGCGGAAGGGGCGTTTTGAGCTGGCGAATGGAGGCACCCTGTTCCTGGACGAAATCGGGGATATTTCACCGGCAGTCCAGGTCCGGCTTCTGCGTGTTCTCCAGGAGCGTTCATTTGAGCGGGTAGGGGGCGACAAACTGATCACGGTTAATGTGCGGATGATCGCCGCCACCAGTCGCAATCTTGAAGACGCCATCCGGTCCGGCCGATTCAGGGAGGACCTGTATTACCGGCTCAATGTTTTTCCGATCAACCTTCCGCCGCTCCGGGAACGCCGGTCTGATATTCTCCTTCTGGCCGATCATTTCTTGCAGAAATACAACCAGGCCTATGGAAAAAACCTCAAGCGCATCTCGACGCCGGCCATCAACATGATGATGGGGTATCACTGGCCGGGCAATGTCCGCGAGCTGGAGAACTGCATTGAGCGGGCTGTTCTTACTTCCACGGACGAGGTTGTTCACGGCTATACGCTGCCGCCATCACTTCAAACCAGTGATGCAACCAATACCGCATTGCTTCCTGAATCCGGCGCCAGTCTTCAGACCATGGTCGAATCCTTCGAGCG
>JBAXRC010000508.1:0-2018 GCA_037131415.1 bacterium
CAGGAAAAGTGGCCTACCCCTACGCCGACCGTGTCGGGTGTGCACTATTACGGCTACAGACAGTACTCCCCGGAAACGGGAAGATGGCTGAACCGGGATCCGATTGAGGAAAAGGGTGGGAAGAATCTGTATGTGGTTGTTAACAATGAAGTGATTACTCGATTGGATGCGCTTGGAATGACGGCGGTGTCTATTCAGCAACAAAAGGTTAAGTTGCCGGATCATTATGGAACTTTGATAGATTTCTTCCAAGTAAACGCAATTGTTACAGATCCACTTCCGGCTGGGTGTCACATTAATTTTATTCAATTTAAGCGCGGGCCTGGGGATACTTCTTGGAGTTTAGATAATAGTGGAACTACGCCTTATTATTGGGGGTATGATCAGATTCGTGGCCAAACTTCAAAGAATCAATCGGGGCAGGATGTTGTGAGTTTCGAAGATAGTCCGGGAGGACCGGGGTGGCCAGTTGGGGAAAAAGGGTATTTTTATCTTTTAGTGGTTGAGGTTTGTCGGACATGCGTCGAAAAAAAGGCGCCGGTTGTTGGGAAAATGCCTGAGTTTGTCGATAAGGGTACAGTCTTAGCTACACGTTTCTGGATCGCAAAACCGATGGGTAACATAAATAAGGAGTTCGAGTTCGACAATAGTAATGGCCTGGAGGCCACATCAAGTCCATCAACTTATAAACTAACCCAAGGTGAAATAGGTCAGTTGTTAGACACGCTAGTAAATAAAAAACAGTGGACGATTATCATATCTACAACTGTTAATGTGACTTTTTAGCCCCGAAAGAGTGTGAGTGGTTTATGCTGATGTGCAGAATCATATTCATGATAATAGTTTGCCAGTATTTCGTTGGGTGCTCAACGGTGTCTCCCTGCAAGGTGTTTGTTGCCGCGCACAATCGTGACTTTGGTAGCCTTAGTGCAATGCCGTATGATGCTGATGCGCATGGTCTGAGTTCGTCTGGCGTAGGGGTGGCAGCCCCAGTCGATTTCTTTGTAGTTGTTGTCAACACAGCAGATAAAGATGTGTATATTCATGAGGAATGGAACTCATTGGGATACGATAATCTTGTTTTAGACATGCGTATTCTTGGAAAATCAGAGAACTACCATCTTATAAAAAAATGCGGGTCTTGGTTTAAGAACTCGCCAACTGTCATTCGTGTGAGGCCTGGGAGTGCTATTGTCTATCCCGTGATTCTTGATACCAACATATGGCTTAACGTTCCAAGTATTGGTATTGGGGCTCGCGAATATTCTTGTTCGCAAGGGGCCATTTTCATGGGGGATGATATTGAGGTGAAGGCGCGTCTACATGTATGGTTTGGTCATGAAGATGCGAAAAAGCTGAGCCTTGAATCAAAATTCGAGGTTATTTCTTCTTGGACTTCGTTACCGTTTAGGATGAAAGATGTAAAATTTATCAAAGGGGTAGCCGCAAGAGGCCGGTAGTGTCAGGCCTAGAAACTAGAAAATAGCTTTGGAAATCAAGGTGTAGCCGGATGGACGAATCAAAGACAGACTACGAGCCGGTTGAGTTGTGGGTCGCAGGGTCACGTCTCCGCATTCTGCATTTCAAAAATGACCATGATCCTTCGGGCAGTTTATTGACTGCCTATTGACCGCTACGCCGATGGCACGGCGGTTGCGGGAAAAGGCCAACCGCCGCGCCATCGGCTCGCTACAGGTAGCGCCGCCGGGACTTTCTATGATCTCTTTGTCATCTTGACCAGGGTCGTGGCGGCGCATCGTTGCTGAACTTGTCCCACGCCGCGTTCGAGCGGCAGGTGCCGCTTCAACGCTTGGCCCCTGAGGAGCTCACGTGCCGAGGGCACGTTCGCCTGGTACGCACCCGCCTTGCACAAACCGCGCCGGTTTCCCCCTGAGCCCTGCTATCCGGTGATGATCCAGATAATGTCCGGGTGGACGCTCAGGGCGAAGCCCGTCACGTTTTGTGCACGTACGTTCGCCCCGGCAGGCGGGGCTCACCGCCGGAAACAAAAGCCGTCG
>JBAXRC010000509.1:0-2014 GCA_037131415.1 bacterium
CGCCTGCAGGGCGCTGAGGTAGTTTTGAAACGGTTCTACTCCCGTAATGCCGCAGGCGTGATAGCCGAGATCGGTCGCGAGTTTCTTGATCTGGTCTTTGCGTGTCATGTTTTTCGATAATACCGAATTTCCGTTCTAAGTGGTTCACAAATTTGCGGGTTCGTTGTAGAGTTCCAGAAGTTATAAACCAAGGAGGAGTTGTTATGACAGAACTCAAGGGATCGAAAACGGAGAAGAATTTGCAGGAAGCGTTTGCCGGAGAGTCCCAGGCGCGTAACAAGTACACCTATTTCGCGTCCGTGGCCAAGAAGGAGGGCTATGAGCAGATTGCCGCCTTCTTCCTGGAGACGGCGGATCAGGAAAAGACCCACGCCAAGCTCCATTTCAAGGCGTTGAACGGGATTGGTGACACCTCCGCGAACCTTAAGGCAGCCGCGGGAGGCGAGCATGAGGAATGGACTAATATGTATCCCCGCATGGCGAAGGAAGCCCGTGCTGAAGGGTTTGACGACATCGCCCGCCTGTTCGAGGGCATTGCCAAGATCGAGAAGGAGCATCAGGAACGCTATCAAGCCCTTCTGAAAAACCTTGAGGACGGAAAGGTGTTCAAGAAAGATGCGAAGGTAAAGTGGCGTTGCCGGGAATGCGGGTTTGTCCATGAGGGTGTCGGCGCCCCTCAGAAATGCCCGGTCTGCCAGCATCCTCAGGCGTTTTTTGAGATATCGCCGGCAAATTACTAGGGTAGTACTGGTGCCCGGGGTGGGAGTCGAACCCACACACCCTTTCGGATAACAGATTTTAAGTCTGTTGCGTCTGCCATTTCGCCACCCGGGCCATGAAGCGTCGTATTGTTCGGAGAATACCCGAAAGGTCAAGTATGAATGGATTTGTCTTTATTCTGAAGCCGAGGGTGTGTTAGTCATTCCAAATTCAAACAGGAGGCAGGAAGATGAGCGAAGGACGGAAAATCAGTTGGTATGAAATGATGTATGTGGTGGTGCTGGTCGGACTGCTTGGCTGGAGCGTGTTCTTCATGAATCCGCACAAGGTTGCCGTCGTCGACATGGATCGCGTTTTCAAGGATGTCGGTGTGCTCCAGAAAATCGATAAAGAGCGCCAGAAGAAGGATTTCTACGTCAAGGGGAACTCGCTGCTGCAGGCCCACAAGTTCCGGCTCAAGACCCTTCAGGAAAAGCTCGAGGCCACCAAAACTGAAACAGAGAAGGATAAAATTGGAAGCCAGATAAGGCAGGCGAATGAACGTATCCAGCAGGACATTCAGCCCATTCAGGCCGCCATGCAGCAGTTTGAAGCGGGAGCGGTCACGACATTCCGTCAGCGCCTTCAACCCTTTATCAACCAGATTGCCCAGAAGCGGGGTGTGGATGTAGTGATATACAAGGGCCCCAATGTCCTCTTTTATGGCAATAAGGCGGATCTTACAGCGGATGTCACCAAGGCGGCCAAGGAGTTTTTCGCCAAGGATATGCCGCTGATTGACCCGGCCCTGGGCGCAGTTCCATCCCTGCGTTAATTCCAATGGAACGACACAGCCGGGGCAAGGGAAAGAAGAAACTGCTCGGCAGTCATCAAAAATGCTGGGTGTGGGGGCGGAATGCCGTCATGGAAACCCTGGCGGCTGGCAAGTGGCGAATCCTTGACCTCTATCTTTCCCGGTTGCTCAGCCCGGACTGCCTCCTGCAGGCGCAAGCCTTGGCGGGGCAGGGAGGGCTGGTTCCCGTGGTTGAGGATCCCGAGACCCTTGCGCGGTTATGCCACACCACTGAACATCAGGGCTATCTTGCCCGCATGACCGATTTTCCTTATGCGGATGAGGAGCGAATCTTGCCCTCCTTTCCCGCAAAACCCTTTTGCGTGATCCTTGACAGTATTCAGGATCCCTTTAATTTCGGTGCCATCATCCGGTCGGCTGAAATCTTCGGCGCCGATGCCGTGTTCATTGGTGAGTGCGGCCAGGTGGGGGTAACCAGTATGGTCGTCCGGAGTTCAGCAG
>JBAXRC010000510.1:0-1998 GCA_037131415.1 bacterium
GTCCGCCATCCGCCGTCAAGCGCGGCTGGGAAGCGAGGATCTCGGCCGTCCTGAACCGGACGGTCTTGGGAACCTGAACCCGCTCAGTCAGTCCCCCGAAATGTTCCATGGTTACTGAATGCAGGGCCAATCCCTTATGCTCCCCCTTGGCCGCGAGTTCGCCTGCCTGGCGCTCGTGCATTCCGCCAAACATCAGGGCAAACAGCAGCGCCGGCGTCACTTCACGCCCAGCCAGCCGCCACTCGTCAACCTGCTTCAAGGCTTCGCTGATGCGGCGGCATTCGGGGGTTCCCTTGGAGGAACCAAGCCAGTTCCCGAGTTCGGGAAACAGCATTCCGTAGAGACCGAACTCGCGCAGCAATTCATAGGCCCGCTGGGCCGCCTTGCAGAAAAAGAGTTTCTGAACTTCCTCGTAAAGCCGGGACCGGTTGGCCAGGGCCAGCTTGTCGTGGTGCTCAAGAATCGCCGCCGCCGTGGCGGGCTCAAAGTCAAATTCCAGCATCGCGGCGAAACGGACGGCCCGGACCATGCGTACAGGATCCTCCACACACCGGACCCCGGGGTCGCCGATAAACCGCATCACCTTCTTGTCGAGGTCTTCCAAACCGCCTACATAGTCGATCACGGAATAATCCCGGATATTGTAAAACAAGGCGTTGATCGTGAAATCACGGCGGAGCGCATCCTCTTCGGGGGTTCCAAACAGATTGTCCCGAACAATCAGCCCGTCATCGCGTCGGATATGGTGCGGATTGGGCGCTGGATCATTACGCTCCGTCGAGTCCACAGGGTCGGTTGGATCCGCGGGATCTGTCGATTCGAACGGATCCGGGGGCACATTGGCGCGGAAGGTGGCAACCTCAATAATTTTGTCCCGCCCGTAGAAAACATGAGCCAGCCGGAAACGGCGTCCAATCAGGCGGCAGTTGCGGAAGACGCGCCGGACCTCGTTCGGGGTGGCATCGGTGACCACATCAAAATCTTTTGGCTGCCGCCCCAGCAACAGGTCACGCACACCACCACCGGCAATAAAAGCTGTAAATCCAGCTTCTTTGAGTCCGTAAAGCACCTTCAGTGCTTCAGGACTGATATTCTCGCGGCTCAGGATGTGATCAGCTCGTTTAACAATAACAGGGTCCACACGATTTCCTTCAATTGAGACGACATTGTCTCACCCCGACTACTCGGTTGTCAATCTCCCCGTTCCGCGGGTATTGACATTCCCCCGTCTTTCAGGCTTGCTATGAGGCATGATCAAGCGCCTGTTCATTCTGGTTGCCATCCTCCTCCCGGGAATGGCCGCACGGGGCGGCACCGACACAAACTGCCTCCCTGGATTCAACTGGCCGGTCGGGGAACGGATCACCTACACGCTCTACTGGGGGTTTATTCCCGTGGGAAAGGCCGTGGCTTGGACTGAATGGACGGAGTTTGAAGGGCGGAAGCTACTGGCAATCCGGATGAGGACCACCTCCAACGCGGTCGTTGAAAAAATCTACCCCGTCGACGACACCATCGAAAGCCTCGTCGAGCCGGCCCCCTTCCTGCCCGTCCGCTTCATGAAGAACATGAGCGAGGGCACACACCGGTACCATGAAGTGACGGTATTCGACCGGACGAACCTGGTGGCAAACTGGGAGTCGAAGCTTTCAGGGGAAAAGCGGCAATTCAAGATCGAGCCCGACACCCGCGACATCCCCACATTCATGTACGCCATGCGTGGCCACAGGTATGAACCCGGGGGAAAGGAGCATTTCAGGGTTATGGCCGACGAAAAGATCTATGATCTCTGGCTGAACATCAGGAAGAAGGAAAATGTCAAAGTCGCCGACTTCGGCCCCGTGGACTGCCTGAAGATCGAGCCCGAAGCCGCATTTAACGGGTTATTTGTCCGGAAAGGAAAAATATGGGCCTGGATTTCGGCCGACCCCCGCTGCCTGGCTGCCAGAGTCGAAGCCTCCACCCCTTTTGCCAATATCCGCGCCATCCTCATCAACG
>JBAXRC010000511.1:0-1996 GCA_037131415.1 bacterium
GGTGGACGCCGACCTCCGGGCGGCGTCTGACCGCGCCCGGAGGTCGCGGTCCACCCTGAGGGCTTTTCATTCAGCGTGATGGCGTTGGTTTGCCGCTGGATATCCTCACGGAGGAGCTGCGGGTATCCGGCGAGGCCTTTCCAGAGGGTATAGAGGGATTCCTCCGCCTTCACGGAGAGGGGGGTTGCGGAGCGGTCAAGATCACGCAGGGAAGCGGAGATTCCTGACAGTTGGTCGCGGATGGCCTCGGCGAAGGCGTTGACCTGGGCGATCTGCTGCTGGGCATTTGTGCTGGGGCCACCCTGTTGGGCCTGTTGGGACAGGGCCTGAAGCAGTTTGCCCTTGAGGGGGATCATGAGTTCGGTGGTTTGATCCTGCGCGGTGGCAAGCGATTCCAGGGATTCAATGAGGGTCGGGGTGGTATTGGTGAAGGCGGCGGGGATGTCCTCGACAAGTTTACGCTGCTGCAGGAGCATGGTGTCGGCGAGGGCGCCGGGTTGCGATTGGCCGTGCTCCGCCATGAGGCGGCTAATCCTGGCCTGCTCCTCCGCTTCCGGGGTCAGGCTCGCGGTAATCGCGAGATTCTTCAGGGCGTCCCGGCTTGTTGAATTCTGTTGCAGGACTTTCTGGAAGGCGAGTCCGGCCTGCTGGAGGGACTGGACCCGGTGTTCCGTATTGGTGGAGTCGGCGCTTTGCAGTTGCGAACAACCCAGGTTGTAGGCGGCCGCCGCGCCGCGGGCGCCCTCGATGCCGGTCAGGTTGCGGAAGAGGTCGGCGGCATCGTCCGGCTTTCCGGCCTTCAGGAGGGCGCAGCCGGCATTGAACAGGTAATCATCGCGGTTGGCCGTGGCCGCCGTCTTTGCCGCCGCCTGGTAGGCCTCTGCCGATTCCGCATACTGTCCGATTAAATACAGCTTTTGCGCCACCCGCGCCCCTTCCCGTCCCGCAGGCAGGTTCGTCTGGGCAAGGACGGTGTCCCCTCCCCATATTCCGGACAGAAGGAGCAACAAGACCATGGCCTGCGGCACCGGTGGCGGAGTAGGGGACTCCGGACTCTGGATTCTGGATTCTGGACTTTGGACCCTGGACTCCCGATTCTGGCTTCTGGCTTCTGACTCCTGACTTCTGACTTCTGAATACTGAACACTGAACACTCCCTTCTGCACCCTAATCTGTCCCCGGCTGAAGAAGGCGAGGCCGATGAAGCAGAGAGCGGCGGGGAAAAGGAACCACTGATAGCGCTCGATGGCGCGGCGCTGGACGGATTCCTCCAGATCACGGGCATTGATCCGGCTCAGGTGGTTGCGGTAGAGGTCCCCGAGCTTCACATTGGCGAGTCCAACGGGGACATAGGCTCCGCCCGTCTTTTCGGCAAGGTCTCGGAGTACTTCGTGGTTCAACTTGGAAACTACTTCCTGGCCCTGGTAGTTCATCGCTTCCTTCTTGTTGGCGGCGGAGGGGACGGAGGCGCCTGCGGTACTGCCGAAGCCGACGGTGAACAGGGCCACTCCCTGTTCCTTCGCCTTCGCGATGGCCTCGGTAACCTTTCCGGCGAGATCCTCGCCGTCGGAGACCAGGACGATGGCCCGATGCGAGCCGTCATCGCCCTGGAAGTTGTTCAGGGCCTCGAGGACGGCATCGCCGATATCGGTTTCCCCGGCCGGCGCGGAATCGACGGCCGCGCCTTCCAGGGTTTGCGACAGGAACCCGTAGTCGGTGGTCAGGGGACAGAGCAGGAGGGGGCGGCCACGGAAGGCGAGCAGGCCGACCCGGTCGCCGCGAAGCTGGCGGATGAGGTCGATGAGATCCACCTTGGCGCGGCCCAAGCGGCTGGGGTGGACATCATTGGCGAGCATGGAGCGGGATACGTCCAGGACGATCATCAGGTCGCGGCCACGCTGGTAGACGGTGTCCTCCTTCATGCCCCACTGGGGCCGCGCGGCGGCAATCAGGGCGAGCAGCAGGCCGGCCATGAAGAGGCTGCGCTGCCAGAGCT
>JBAXRC010000512.1:0-1994 GCA_037131415.1 bacterium
CCCTGAGAACTAACAACCAAGAACCTAACAACCGGCATCCTGTGGGACGCCACTGCATTATTTTCTCAATGCCCAACGGTCCGGCTCACTGGCGACGAGCCCGACAGGGTGAGGCGTACCGCTGGCCTTCATGCGCGGCGTACTCGCCGTCGCGTGCGAGGCCTGGTTGGCGGATTTTCTCAGATTCGGTCATGCTCATCAGCTTCAACATCCGGAACGGAGGAAAGGATTCGTTGGAAATCCTTTTTGCTTCCGCGTTTAGCGCGAGCCATCAAGTAATCTTCGGTCATGAGCGCAGACACTTTTTCTGCAATGGCTGTCGCGATGAGTTGATTGATGGAGGCATGCTCTCGTTTCGCCAAGGTCCGGGCGGCATCATGCAGGGAATCTGGCAAACGTAAACTAAGTGTACTCATTGTTCTTCTCCCAATAACTTTAATAATTGTCCAGGCATCAGGATTTTGATCCCAAACTGCTCCACACCTTTAAAATCTCGAATATTGTATGTGACAATATAATCACAACGTCCAGCCACGGCCAGCTCCAGAATCATGTCGTCACCCGGGTCGGGAAGGTGCGGCCGCCACAAATAGTATATTTTTCGTTTGTCGGAGATCGTGCAGATATAATCAATGAATTTGCCGATGTCTGAACGCGAAAACGGCACCTTGGTCCGGGGATCAACCAGTGCTTTTTCGTACTCTACGACCAGAGGGACGGAAACGGTTGTGGTAAACCGCCTGGCTCCCAACAGCGTGAGTAATTTGTAGGAAGCCCCCCGTTTCGAACGAAGTCCCGAAACGAGGACATTCGTATCGAGCACCACCTTGAACGCTTTCATGCTGATACCATATGCGGTAGCACGATCAGATTCAATATCTTTCTATCTTTACTCGCCAACGTTCAGATTCAGCTTCGCGAAAACCCCGTTTGACAGCACGAGACGGCCAGTTTCGCGAAGTTGCAATCTGTTGTTGGACGTCCGAGTCTCTCTTTATCTATGGATTTTGTAACAGCGCGGTGCCCGGGAGGCAAGCGCTTTCGGGGTGGATCGTCCGGCTCGGGAAGGCAGGATTTCGTGCTTTCAGTCGCCGTGGTTCTGGTGAACTGAAATTCCTTTCTGGATCCGCGTGTTCTGCACGGGAAACAGGGATTTCCGGACAGATTCCGGCGAAGACGATTCGGTGGCTCGCCTGGAGGGGAGGTTATATTTGGCAGTGTTCAGTGTTCAGTATTCAGAAAGGCGGATGGGGAGAGTGTTCAGTATTCAGTGTTCAGAATGGCGGATTCGGATGATGTCTCGGGAATGATGATCGGCGCTGGCGCGGGCGTGGTTGGGCATTCCCGCGTTGGTTCCTGAATCGGCGTTACTGGTTCTGGGGCGGGTTCCGGCGCCGCCACGGGTGTTGTCGGTGAAATTGCCGGTGGGGCGGGATTCCCGGGCGTGGGTGCTGGTTCCGGTGGCAAGAGTGGCTCGGCTGCATTCTCCGGAGTTACTGCCGGTGCTGGTTCGGGTATAGCCGGGGATTCCTGGGGCGGCGGCAGCTTGAGTGCCGTTGCCACCAGACGCCAGAGCCCCCAGCTCGAAGGCAATTTGGCTTACGATGCCAAAGCCCGCATCCAGACCGGGCCCGGCGTGCCCGAGTGGTCGTGGCGCACCGCACGCTTCGGCTGGAACGGGCCGGTCACCGTGGCGCAATCCGTCCGCCCCATCCTCATCCCGCCGTGGCTGGAGCGCGGGCTTTCCATGGCACGGGTCTTGCTATTGTTAGGTCTGGCGGCAGTGTTGCTCAATGTCCGGCGCATCCCCTTCGCCGCGTTCCGCCGCGGCGCAACGCCACTCGCCATGGCCGCCGCTCTCGGGTTCTGCGAACCCTCGCAGGCCCAAACCCAACTGCCGGCCGCGGAAATGTTGGACACGCTGCGCGCCCGCCTCACCGAACAAAGCGATGCCTATCCAACCGCAGCCGACATCCCGCAGGTCACTCTAACAT
>JBAXRC010000513.1:0-1991 GCA_037131415.1 bacterium
CCTTCAACCCCTGCCGTTTCCATAAGAACTGGCGCTGGAATTACAATACTGGCGGCGGCCAGCTCATGGACTGGATCGGCCATCACTGCGACATCGCGCACTGGGGTCTTGCGAATCCGGAATTCGGGTGCGGCCCGGACGACGAGATCGGTCCATCGGAGATTTCGGCCACAGCTGAATTCCCTTCAAAGGATGCGGTCTGGAACACGGCGACGAAGTACAGGGTCGAGTGCAAATACCCCAACAACATTGGCCTTGTGATTGCCGGCGGCCATGGCGATATCGGCGGCGGCGCAAAGTGGATCGGCCCGAATGGATGGCTGCGTGTTGACCGCAACATGATCCAGGCATCGAATCCGGATTTTATCCGCGAGATACAAGCCCGGGAAAAAGACGGATCCCTCAAGGTCAAGCTCTACAAATCTCCGGGCCATGCGAATGAATTCATCGCCTCCGTGAAGTCACGCCAACGCACGTTGACGCCAGCCGAGGTGGCACACCGTTCCCAGACGCCGGGGCATCTCGGGTACATCGCCTCCGTTGTCGGCCGCACGATTAAATGGGATGCCCGGCGGCAATGCATTATCGGCGATGCCGAGGCGTCCACACTGCTGTCGCCCGTCATGCGCGCCCCATGGCATCTCTAAAACCATGAAGAAAATGCCTTGCATGGCACCCGCCCCGTCATGGTACACCCCTACCCCATGAATACGGGAAAACCCATCTCTGCCCTCGTCATGATGTCCGGGGGACTCGACAGCATGCTTGCGGCCTGCCTCCTGAAGGCGCAGGGTATCGCCGTCACCGGCCTTTGTTTCGAGAGCCCGTTCTTCAAGGCCGACAAGGCCCGGTCGGCGGCCACGCAACTGGGCATTCCCCTGATTGTCGAGGACTTCACCGATGACCTGATCGCCCTGGTCGAACATCCCAAGCACGGGTTCGGCGGAAATATCAACCCCTGCATTGATTGCCACGCCAACATGATCCGCCGGGCCGGCCTCATCCTCCATCGGGATGGATTCAACTTTGTGGCTACCGGTGAAGTGCTTAACCAGCGCCCCATGTCGCAAACCAAGAAGAACCTGAATGTGGTAGCCGAGGAGTCGGGCCTCAAGGATCGCCTGTTACGCCCCCTGAGCGCCAAACTGCTCCCGGAGACGGAGCCCGAACGGCTTGGCTGGGTGGATCGCAGCCGGTTGCTGGACCTGAGCGGACGAAGCCGCAAACCCCAATACAAGGTGGCGGAAGAATTCGCCCTTACTTCAGTGCCCACCTCCGCAGGGGGCTGTAAACTGACAGAACCAAACTATGCCGAAAAAATGTGGGATCTCCGCCGCAACGGGCAGCTCCGAAATCCCCAGGCCATCGCCCTGCTGAGGATCGGGCGCCATTTCCGGCTGTCCCCCTCCGTCAAGGCCATCATCGGCAGGGATGCAGCGGAAAACAAGGCCCTCACCGAGTCGATCCAGCCGGGCGACACAGTCATGAACACCCTCCCCGCCATCCCCGGTCCCACCGTCCTGGTCACGGGACCCGCCGTAGAGCGGGACCTGGAAATGGCTGCCCGGCTAGGTGCCCGTTATAGTGATGTGCGAACCGCATCAGAAGTGGAGATCCTCCTGACCGCCGGAAACGCAACCCGGTCCCTGATGGTCGCCCCGGCAACGGAACTGGATGTTGACCGGCTGAAGATTTGAGGGTCAGGCCGGAAATTACCGCAAGATTATCATCTGGACCACTTCCATCCACTTCAGGGATCCAACGGCCAGTGATTTTTCGTCTGAGCTTTTTCCGGGAAACACCTTTTTGTCGACAGCATTCATCCATTCCTGAGACCCCACATCGGGACCATGCCCCTGCGCATCCCTGATCTGGAGTACCTCCTCGACAGTTTCGAACCAGGCCTTGGTTCCCGCTTCGGCAGGCTTCATCTTGAATGACAGAAGTTTGAGACAGTCGACGCCAAGGGGATGCTCCTTGAGTGATTCTAC
>JBAXRC010000514.1:0-1988 GCA_037131415.1 bacterium
CAATGTGTTGCACGAGGTTCAGGATTCGTAACGCACCGGTCTTGGGTTGGGTCAATTTGGCCCAAAACCGCGTACAACGAAGGGCAACCGATGGAACGAGCAGTTCCAACAGGAGCATGCCCCGCCGGTGTTTCCGCCAATAGCCGGGATGCCTCTGGCGCCAGACCCGCACCCGGATAATATCCTCATCGTGGCGAAGATGATTATGCCGCCGCCAGGCACGGGCCGTCAGGCGCCGCCGCGCCCGTTGGCATTCGGGAAGACCGCAATACTTCTGCCTTTTCGCCGTCCGGGGATCGGGATCGTATTCCCGATGGCAATGGCAACACTTGCGCCTGCGCAATCGTTTCGTCTTTCGCATCTTGCACCTTCCTTTCCATTGGAAGGTTATAAGCGAAATCAATGTTTATGACAGTTCGGGGTGGATGAAAAAATCGCCTGTTCGGCCGGGGCCGTCATAGCGCTTAGATACGGGTATGACGGGAACGGCCAAATCGGAGGGTGTCTTATGACGGGAATGGGAGCAAAATAAAGTCAAATCCCGGTAATCGGCAGGAATTTACACATCCTCAAATCGGGCGGCGCGTACGATCACTCTTGATCGGCACCAAGAAGAAAGCCCGGAGGTTCATCCCAGAAAGTGCAATCATGATTGCACTCTAGCGCCTCATCAGCAACACCTCCCGCGTCGAAAAATACTACTTGTTGCCTGTCTCTATGCGTTTCTCTCACGGCGCGATTCGATGTGACCGTCGCGCCTCCTATCGCCCTTGTGGCTGGCGGAGTGATAATAAATTCTCATCGCCCTCACGAGTGGCAGCCCAAAGATTGTGGCACACACCGCAACTGGCAATAGGACGATCCACTGCTGAGCACAAAATATCACAAACGCAAATTGCCACGCTAAAGGCAAGCCGAATAATACAACATACAACCAAATCATCTGAGATGACTGCTGCATCAATTTCTCAACGGAAATGGTTAGTATTCCATACACGACAAATAACACGGCAAAACCTACAACTGCGGGCGAAGGATCTGTGAAGACAAGCCCAATCAAAAGGGCGCAACCGAAAACAGCATAGAGGACGATATTAATTTTTCGAATCATTTTCGCCCTTTGTTGGCTTCCTCACACGAAGAACATCTTCCGATATTTGTTGGCAGATCATCCATCGGCCCTCCAGGGGCTTCACGGGCACCCTTCAGTTCGGCACATTGCGATTCACACGATTTATCAGAGGGGCACTTCCTGCCTTTGAAGTTGTCTTGAAAATCACTGGGCTGAAACGCGCTATGACAATGACCATCCCAGTTCCCACCAGACAACGCACACAAGGCGGCGTCCATGATCTCTTTGTAAATCGCAACATCTTGCGCCGTCTGCGTACCACACGCCTTACCAATACGACAACTTGCTAAACAATGCGCGTATCGCCACCCATGATCTTTTCCCTGTTGTTTCGCATCCCCAATGTTAAGTAGTGCGCATAACAGGCCAGACCCTTTTGGATCAGGGTCTGGGACATAGTCCCAACCATCAGGAATTTTCGGCCAGACAAATCCCCCATTCGGGTCATTTGTGAGCAACCCGTACAGATCCACTTTATTTATAGGCTCATTGCCAACAAAGCCATATAAGCGACGCAATCCCAACTTTCGCCAACCCACCTTTTGCTGCAAAGGAACTCCTCCATAATTCATCATCGAGTAAAGAAACGCTTGTTCCCCGATCGGATCACGGCTCATCCATCTACCGGTTTCAGGGGTGTAAAATCTGAAGCCACGTTCCTTCACCCGTGAGCCGGGGGTATGCGTTTTCGGGGTCGCCCAGAATTTTGGCGGCACTGCGTTTTGTGGGTCGGTTGTCAGGTAATAGCCCATGAAACATCGTTCTCCCTGTTCCATGGAAATATATGATTATTGGGATTTGGGCGGAAGGAAAATCGGGCAAAATGTCGGCTCTATTTGGTGCCAGCCAACACCGC
>JBAXRC010000515.1:0-1988 GCA_037131415.1 bacterium
CCACGGCGGTCATGGTCCGCTCGCCGCCGGAGAGCAGGGAGACGCTCTGGAGCCGTTTCCCGGGGGGGCGGGCGATGATATCGATACCGCTTTCCAGCACGTCATCCTCGGTCACCATCACCAGCTTGGCCGAGCCGCCGCCGAACAGGCGCTCGTACATAACCTGGAAGTTCTCGTTGATTTTGGCAAAGGTGGCGGAAAACAGCTCGGCGGTGGTCAAATTGATCTTCTTAATCATCTCCATGAGCTGATCCTTGGCGTTGATCAGGTCCTGCTGCTGGCCGGTCAGGAAGGCATAGCGCTCCTCCAGTTCCTGGTATTCCTCGATGGCGATCAGGTTCACCGGGCCCATGGCCTCGATCTTGGTGCGAACCTCGGCGATGATCCGTTCCAGGTCCTGCTGTCCGGTCGTCGGCTCGGCGCCTTCCTGCTCGGGAACAGGGGCGTTCATGACTTCCTCGAGGGTGAGGCTCCATTCGGAGGTGACGCGGTCCGCGAGGTTCTGCCGGCGCATCTTGTGTTCGGCGCTATTGACCTCAAGCTTGGAGCGTTGCTCGCGAATCTCGTCCATCATTTCGCGTTTGGCGGCCAGGTCGGACTCGAGGAGGGTCAGTTCCTTGACCTTGTCGGTGCGCTGGCGCTTCAGGAGTTCAAGCTTCTCGGTCAGCGCCGCGGCATTGGCCTGAAGTGACGAGAGCTGGCCCTGGGCCTCTGCCGTGGCGTGGGTCAGCTGCTCAATGGTTTTCTGGTACTGGATCAGCCCCTCCGAGCGGGATTTTACAACGGCGTCAAGGTCCTTGAGCCGGTGCCTGATCGGCTCCAGCTGTGACTCCATGTGTTCGGCCTTCTGGCGCGCCTCGGAGAAGCGCAGGCGCGCCTCGGTGGTGGCCGCTTGAATCGTCCCGCGCAGGCTTTCCAGGTCCTGAAGGGTGTGGGTCAGGGTTTCCAGCCGGGTGAGAGCGGCGGTCTGGCGGGTGCGGCCTTCCTCGATCTGGCGGCTGAGTTCCTGGCGTTCGCCATCGCTGGCGACCTGGGTCTTGAGCTTGTCCAGCTCGAAGCCCATGACTTCCAGCTTCTGGCGGGCCTGACGGGCGTCATTTGACACGATCTGGTATTCGCCCTCCTTGAGGGCGGCGGAGCGGCGCTGCTCGGTGAGCAGGGTTGTGGCCTCCACGATGGCGCGGTTTAGCTCGGCCAGTTCCGCCGCGAGGGTGGCGACGGCGCTGTTTCGGCGTGAGAGGCCCTGGTCGAGGCCATCGAGCCCCTCATGGAGGTCGGAGAGCTGGTGCCGGCGTGTCAGCGGGTTGCTGGCCCGGGTGTCGGTGCTCCAATATTCAAAGGCGCCATTGGCGCGCGCCACGATGCCGCCCAGGGTCACCACGGCCGCGCCATCGGGGATGGTTTCCGGGATCTGGTCGGGGCCGCCCACGACAAAGACATTGGCCAGAAAACGCTCCACCGCCGGTTTGGCGAAGGTGGTGCAGGTGATCAGTTCAAAAAGCCTGCGCCCGCCCTGGGGCGGTGTCGCCGCCGGGGGGGTGGAGCCTGCCGTGGTGGCGAGCAGGCGGATGGCGCCGCCCTTCCGGGCCTGCAGTTCCTTCAGGATGGCGAGGGCATCGGGCACATCGGCGACCACGATGGCGTCGAGCCAGGCGCGGAGAATGGCCTCCAGGGCCGTGCGGTATTCCGGCTCCGTCTGGATATGGCTGGCGAGGGCACCCAGGACCGCCTTGGTGTTGATCCCCAGCGGGTTGTTGCCGTCCATGACCATCCTGGCCCCCTCGGGGAAATCCTTGGCGGACTGCTCATCCGCCTCCAGGATCTCGATCTGGGCCTTCTTGACGGCCAGCTGGGCCTGGATCTCGCCGCACTCCTTGCGGAGCGCCTCGATCTCGGTGGTCTTTTCGTGACGGGTGGCCTGGAGTTCCTCGAGGCGGCCCTCGCGGCGCTCGAGTTCCTGCTGGAGCGAACCCAGATGGTCGGCGATC
>JBAXRC010000516.1:0-1980 GCA_037131415.1 bacterium
CCCAGTCAAACACCGTCCCGCTCGTGACCCCGATCTCCTTCGCCACCAGCCCCGACGGAATCCCTTCCTCCAGATAGAGTTTCACGGCCTTACGCCGCCTATCGAATGAAACCCATCTCACGTGACCATCCGGTCCGCCCAACCCCCCCATGGGGGGGGTTCAGCCTTCTTCTTCTCAGCAGGCTTCCCTGCCTGCTTCCCTGTCTTCCTGTCTGCTCTTCGTCTCTCTTGCTTCGCTTTCATCGGTAACACTCCCGAAGGTTTTTCCATAAAACCTTCTTTTGAAAGTGTTACCCATTTTCAGCCCGCCTCTACTCCCATTATCCGGTCGTTAGCACACAGGATGGCTCGCTGTGACAGACCGTGCAGGCCTTTTCATCCTGGCCCGACAAACGAAACCCACCTGACGTGACCATCCGGTCCGCCCTCCACGGGAGTGGGAGCATCCTTCCTCCATTGCAATCAAAAGAACTCTCTCTTCAAAATCGGCTTGGGTTCGAGGTCGAAATCACCGCCAAGTTTGTCTCAATTGACTCTAGTTGGGGTGGTCGTAAATTTCTGGCGGTCGCAATACTAACTTGTTATGCACCCGTGTTCTTTGATACAACCCCATCCTCATTTGCAGGGAACTTGAAAGGACATACGGATGCCGAATACATTGCTGATAGGCGCCCAGTGGGGTGACGAGGGAAAAGGTAAGGTTGTGGACTTCCTGAGCCAGGACGCCGACGTGGTTGTCCGTTACCAGGGAGGAAGCAACGCGGGTCACACAATCGAGATCGGCGCTGAACGCTATGTGCTCCATCTTGTGCCATCCGGAATCCTGTACCCGGACAAAACCTGCGTGATCGGCAATGGCCTCGTGATCGATCCTGTCGGGCTGGTCAAGGAAATCAAGGAGCTGAACGAGCGCGGCATCAAGACGGCAGGCCGGCTCCATGTCAGCGACCGCGCCCACGTCGTGGCGCCCTACCATAAGGCGGTGGATGCCGCCAGCGAGAACAAGCTCGCCGTCGGCTCCAAAATCGGCACCACCCAGCGCGGAATCGGGCCGGCCTATGCCGACAAGGCCAACCGGTCGGGATTGCGCATGGGCGACCTGATCTCGCCGGAACTTGAAACCCTTCTTGCCAGCCGCCTGATCCAGAAGAACGAGCAACTTACCGCCTTGGGCGCTCCCACGCTCGAGACGGCCAAGGTGGTCGCCGAGCTCAAGGCAGCCGCCCAGTTCCTGGCTCCCTATATCACGGACACCGTGAAGCTTCTCAACGACGCCTACCGCGCCAAAAAGCAGATCCTGTTCGAGGGCGCCCAGGGCACCATGCTGGATATCGATTTCGGAACCTACCCCTTTGTCACCTCGTCAAACCCCACCAGCGGTGGCGCCTGCGTCGGAAGCGGCCTTCCTCCCCGCGCCGTGGAACGTGTGCTGGGCGTCATCAAGGCCTATACCACCCGTGTCGGCGAGGGCCCCTTCCCCACGGAATTGAATGACGCCACCGGCGAGGGCTTACGGAAACGCGGCCGTGAATTCGGCGCCACCACGGGACGTCCCCGCCGTTGCGGTTGGTTCGATGCCGTCGTCGGCCGCTATTCAGCCATGGTCAACGGCGTGGACTACTGGGCCATCACCAAGCTCGACGTCCTCGACGAGATGGAGATCATCAAGGTCTGCGTGGCCTATGAATGCGACGGCAAGCGGCACGAAACCGTGCCCGCCAGCATCGCCATGCTGGAACGCTGCAAGCCGATCTACAAGGAATTCCCGGGGTGGATGACCCCCACCAGCGGGATCCATCACTATGATGAACTTCCCGCCAAGGCCAAGGAATATGTCCAGGCGTTGTGCGATATCACCGGCGTCCCGATGGGCGTCCTGTCGGTCAGCCCCCAGCGCGAGAGCACCTTCCGAATCGCAGTCTGATTCCCATGTCAAACCCACCCCCCCAAGCCGAACCCGCCAACCCGCCCGGTCAAGTC
>JBAXRC010000517.1:0-1967 GCA_037131415.1 bacterium
GTGCACGAGCCAGTCCGTGGAGTGGTTTTCGTCGGTGGCCTATTTCTTCGGGCGCGATGTGCGGCAGTCGCAGAAAGTGCCAGTCGGGTTGACCTGTTCCCGTGTCGGCGGCACGGCGGCCGAAAGCTGGCTGAGCTGGTGGGCCCTGGCGTCAAACCCGAAGTTGCAGCAGATTGCGGGAAAAGAGCCGGTGGAGGGAGGGGCGTCGTTTCTTTACAATGCGATGATTGCGCCATTGCAGCCGTTCGCCATTTCCGGCGTGATCTGGTACCAGGGCGAGAGCAATGCGTATGATGCCAAGCGGGCCATTGCCTACCGGGAATTGTTCACGACGCTGATCAAGTGCTGGCGCGACGAATGGGGGCAGGGCGAGTTCCCGTTCCTGTTTGTGCAGATCGCGCCCCACAACGACATGGTTCCGGAAATCCGCGAGTCGCAGTTGCTGACGTGGCAGCAAACCCCGAAGACGGCGATGGCCGTCATCACCGACTGCGGCCACGCCACCGATATTCATCCGAAGCCGAAAGAGCCCGTTGGCGCGCGTCTAGCCTTGGCGGCTCGCGCGGTGGCGTATGGCGAGCGCCTCGAATACTCCGGCCCGGTCTTTGCCGGAATGAAGGTGCGTGGCGACAAGGCAATCCTGTCGTTCACCCATGTCGGAGGCGGTTTGGTGGCGAAGGACGGCGCGCTCAAGGGGTTTACCATCGCGGGCAGTGATCATAAATTTGTTCCGGCTGAAGCGGTCATCCACGGCAAAACCGTGATCGTTTCGAGCAAGGAAATCCCGCAACCGGTCGCTGTCCGGTATGGCTGGGCAAATGTGCCTGACGTGAATTTATTCAACAAAGAGGGTCTGCCAGCCTCGCCGTTCCGGACCGATTCCGGGAGCGGTGTGTCAGAGAAGCAGTCACTAGTAAAAAGGAAATACCAACAATGAGCAGTCCTTCCATCATGATACCCCGCTTACGTTCCCGAACGAATCGGGTCATTTCAGTTTTGTTATTGTCGCTGGGTTTGGCCGCGTTGAAGGCCGACTGCGCGGAGCCGTGTCCTGCATCGAAATACACGGCGGTGTTCACGGCGCCGCCGGGGTGTAACCCGCCGCTAAATTCGCAGGGGGAAAGCGCCAACATCGACAATCCGTTGCTCGGTAACGGCGACCTCTCCGTCGCCCTGGCGGGGAAGCCGGAGTTTCAGCGGCTGTTCCTGGGTAAAACCGATTTCTACCTGCTGACCTTGAATGAGGGCAAAAGCCGCGGGTGCAAGGGGTTCCGAACGCTCGATATTGCCATCCCTGCCTTGACCGGGGCGAGTTACCGGGTGGAACAGACGCTCGACGTGCCGGAGGCGACGTCCACCTTTTCCGGCACCAATGGTACGGTGACGATGAAAACGTGGACGCCGTACGGTTCGCCCCTGGTGGTGGTGGAGATGAAGACGGACAAGCCTGTGGAGGTGACCCTGAAACTGAACCGGATCGTGGGCGCGGATCAGGTCAGTACTGCCGGTAAAACCGATGGCGTGTGGTGGATCGAGGGCGGCTATACCAAGGAGCAGGCCGACATTCCGGTCATGATCACCTGCGCGATGGCGGTGCGCGGTGCGAAAGCCGATACCTTCACGCTGATGCCAGGGAAGCCGGTCACGGTTGTGTTGAGTTTGCGCAGCAGTTTCGACTCCCCCCAGCACGCCGAGGAAGCCCGGAAGTTCGCGCGATCGGCCAGGCTGGGGCGGGCGCGTGCCAAGCATGAAGCCTTCTGGCGGGAGTACTGGTCGAAGTCATCGATCGAGGTCGGCGATCCGCTGATCGAGCGGCAATATTATCTGTCCTATTACGCCCTGGCCTGTTGCACCGGTAACCGTGAGTTTCCGCCCGGAATCTGGGGGCCGTGGGTGTTGACCTCGAAAGCCGGGTGGGCGGGCAGTTATCATTACAACTACAACTACGAGGCGGCGTTCTGGCACCT
>JBAXRC010000518.1:0-1966 GCA_037131415.1 bacterium
GCAAGCCTCGCCCTCCAGCGGAAATAATCAGAGTGAGCACTTTTTCGACAGGCTGCTAACGCCGATCGCGACAGACAAGGTGGAAAAGTTTGCGAAATAACGGCTGACGGGTTATTTTCCCAAGCCAGTTTTGAAGTAGAGTTCCAAGGGACTGAAAAGGCCGCAGGCCGTGGGGAGAGATCATGATGGTAGCTGGCTTGGACATGTGGATCGTGATTGCCTACCTGGTTGGCGTTGTGGCGCTGGGCTGTTTCGCCGGCATGAAGCGGCGAAGCGGCGGCGAGGGGAGTCATTATTTCCTCGCGAATAACACCCTGACCTGGCCCGTGATCGGGCTCGCCATGTTTGCGGCGAACATTTCCACGGTTCACCTCGTGAGCCTGGCCGAGGCGGCCTACAAATACGGGCTGGCCTATGGAAATTTCGAGTGGATGGCGGGTTTCACGCTGATCCTGCTCTCGCTTTTTTTCGCCCCCCTCTACCTGCGGTCCCGGGTGCCGACCCTGCCGGATTTCCTGGAGCGGCGTTTCAACCGGAAGTGCCGCGACGTCCTGGCCGTTGTCTCCGTTTTTTCGGCCCTGGTGATCCATATCGGCGTGGCGTTGTATACCGCCGCCTGGGTCATGCGCGGCATCCTCGGGATTGATCCCGCCGCCACGATCATGGGGATCGACGCGCTGATGTTCTTTATCATCGTCATCGGTGTGCTGACCGGCATCTACACGATGATCGGGGGGCTCCTGGCGGTGGTGTGGACGGAGAGTGTGCAGGCGGTCCTGCTTCTGGTCGGCGCAATCTGTATCACCGTGGTCGGGTTTATCAAGGTGGGCGGCTGGTCCGAGCTGGTCCACACGCTGGCCTCCAATCCCCATCCCCTGGCCGCGGTGGCGGGGAGCAAGGTGGACTGGGGTACGGCCAATTTCCTTTCAATACTGAGGGGGGCGGATGATCCGTCCGGCCTGCCCTGGTATTCGGTCCTGCTGGGGTATCCGATCATCGGGATCTGGTACTGGTGCTGTGACCAGACGATTGTCCAGCGGGTGCTTGCGGCCAAGGATGAGAAGCATGCCCGGATCGGCCCGCTGTTCTGCTCGTTCCTCAAGATCCTGCCCGTGTTCTTCTTCGTGCTTCCCGGCGTGATCTGCGTGGCATTGGTCCAGCAGAACTATTTCGACGGGCAGGCACCGAAGGTGGCGGCGGACTGTTACACCTTCATGATCACGCATATGTTGCCGGTTGGCTTGAAGGGATTGGTGACGGCGGCGATGCTGGCGGCGGCCATGCAGACGTGTTCGGCCGCGCTGAATTCCACGGCGACCCTGGTGGCCTACGACATGTTCAAGCGCTGGCGGCCGGAGACCAGCGACCACAAGCTGGTCACGATCGGGAAATGGACGACGGTGGTCGGCACGATTGTGGCCATTGCGAGTTCACCCATGTTCGGCCACTACAACACGATCTTCGAGGGATTGTCCCGCCTGATCTGCTATGTCGCGCCGCCGATCACGACGGTATTCCTGTTCGGGGTGTTCTGGCGGAAGGCCTCGGGCAAGGCGGCCTACATCACGATGATCACCGGTGGCCTGCTGGGTGCCCTGGTGTTCGGGCTTGACTGGTTCAAGGCGGTTACAGGCTGGAACGTCAACTTTATGATGATGTCATTTTATCTGGCGGTGATCTGCTCGGCGGTGTTGGTGCTCTTTTCCAAGCTGTATCCCGAGCCGCTCAAGGCTGAAGCCGAGATCCTGGTCTGGAAAGACTGGAAAGAGCCGCTGCGTGGTGAGGCGCATGGACACGCGCTGGGGAACTACCGCATTTTGTCGGGCGTAGTGCTGGTAATTTTCATCACCCTGTATATCATCTTTCGGTAACTTACTAATGGTCTCATAATAATCCAGACATACACAGGTGGACGCCGACCTCCGGGCGGCGTCAGACCGCGCCCGGAGGTCGCGGTCCACCTTGA
>JBAXRC010000519.1:0-1965 GCA_037131415.1 bacterium
TGTCGGATGTGCTCCGCACGCTGTCCGAGAAGGAGATCCCGATCACGGACTTTGCCATTCCCGCCGACGCCCTGGCGGAACTTGTGGAATTGGTCGAAACCAGGGTGATCAATTCCAATACGGCGCGCGACGTCTTTATGATCATGCTGACCCAGGGTGGGCGCGCGAAGGAGATTGTGGCGGCCCGCGGGTTGGCCCAGGTCAGTGATACCGGCGCCATTGAAAAGATCGTGGATGAAATCATTGCCGGTAATCACAAGGTGGTGGAGGATTTCAAGGCCGGCAAGGCCGCCGCCCTGAAGTTCCTGGTCGGGCAGGTGATGAAGCTGAGCAAGGGCAAGGCGAATCCACAGATGGCGACCGAAATGCTACAGCGCAAGCTGTCCAATTGACCGACACGGGTAAGAGCTGATAGTCTCTGTGCCGTGTCAGGGAATCTGATCGATTGAGGAGAATACAGCGTTTTGACCTCGAACGACGATTATGTATTGGAGGTCCTCAAGGAAGAGGGCCTGATTTCCGGCGAGCAGATTGAGTTTGCCCAGCGGAATATGGCGATCCACAGCACCATTGTGGACGCCCTGATTTCCTTGAAGGTCCTGACTTACGAGGAGGTTCTGGCGGTGCTCTCCAGTCGTTTCGGCATGGAGATGATCAGCCTGGTCAATCTGCACATTCCCCCCGAGGCGCTCGCCTCCGTGCCTGTGGATGTGGCCCGCAAATACAAGATTATGCCTGTTTCGCGGCATGAGAATGTCCTGACAGTGGCCATCGGTGATCCCCTGGAAGTGGATACGCTGGACAGCCTCCGCTATGTGCTCAAGTGCGAGATCGAGGGTGTGGTGGCCCGGCCCGCTGAAATTGCCGTGGCGCTTGACCGCTACTATGTGACGGAAGCCTCGATGGAGACAATGATCGACCAACTCACGGAGGGCACTGTGGCGATGGTGTCCTCGGGGCGAAGCGATATGCGCGAGGAGGCGGATGTCTCCGAGTCCGATGTCCCGATTATCAAGCTCGTGAGTCTGATCATTTATGAGGCGCACCGAAACCGGGCGTCGGATATCCATCTGGAGCCTTTGGAGAAGCGGTTTCGTGTCCGGTACCGGATTGACGGCGTGATGCAGGAGGTGGACAGTCCGCCCAAGCGGCTGCAGGCCGCCATTATCAGCCGCGTGAAGATCATGGCCAACATGAAGATATCCGAGAAACGGACGCCGCAGGACGGCCGTATCCAGGTCAATGTCAAGGGCCGCGAACTGGATCTCCGTGTTTCCACGGTGCCAACGGGGCATGGCGAAAGCGTGGTCATGCGTATCCTGGACAAGCAGAATCTCGCCCTCGGTCTCCCGAAACTCGGGTTTCTTGCCGATGACCAGGAGACATTCACCCGCCTGATCGGCTTGCCGGACGGGATCGTCCTGGTGACGGGGCCGACGGGCTCGGGGAAAACCACGACGCTTTACGCCTGCCTGAACTTTGTAAACCGGCCCGACCGCAAGATCATCACCGTCGAGGATCCCGTTGAATACCAGATGTCGGGAATCAACCAGGTCCAGGTGCGCGAGGATATCGGATTGACCTTCGCGGCGGCCCTCCGATCGATCCTGCGCCAGGCGCCGAATATCGTGATGATTGGTGAAATTCGTGACGGCGAGACCGCCCGCATTGCCACGGAGGCCTCCCTGACCGGTCACCTGGTGTTCAGTACCCTGCATACCAATGACGCGACCAGCGCCATTGCCCGTCTACAGGACATTGGCGTGAAGCCCTTCCTGGTGGCCTCCTCGATCCGGGCGGTTGTCGCCCAGCGCCTGATTCGAAATGTCTGCGACAACTGCCGGGAGGAGCACAAGCCAACGGCCACGGAAATGAGGCTGCTGGGGGGGGCGGCGGAGCAGTTCTCCGGGATCCAGTTGTTCCGCGGGCGCGGGTGCAACAAGTGCGCCCTGACCGGCTATACGG
>JBAXRC010000520.1:0-1959 GCA_037131415.1 bacterium
GCCCTTCCTGGTCCTCTTGTCAGCGTCTTCTGCGTTCATCTGCGGTTCGCCTTCACCAGGACGGGTAGAGCGCTCTGCGAACTTGTGGGTAACAGAAAGCCAGCGCAGTGGGTTGAGTGTTCCCGGTCTACTGTCGGCGGACACGTTTGCGCTCGAACTCCTTCAGGAGCCGCTTGCGCAGGCGGACGGACTTCGGGGTGATTTCCACGAGTTCATCATCGGCGATGTATTCGACGGACTGCTCCAGGCTCATGCGCACGGAGGGGGCGATGACCATCTTCCGGTCGCTGCTGCCTGCCCGCATATTGGTTAATTCCTTCGATTTCTGGATATTGACGACCAGGTCGGTGTCATTGCAGTGCTCGCCGACAATCATGCCCTCATAGCATTCCTCGCCCGGATCGACAAACAGGAACCCGCGCGACTGCAGGCCGTCGCAGGCAAAGGCGATGGCCTTGCCATTGGCCATGCTGATCATGGAGCCCTTGTTGCGCTGGTTGATGTCGCCCGCATAGGGAGCGTAATGGCTGAAGCAGTGCGAGACGATCGCCTCGCCGGCCGAACTCGTGAGCACCTTGCTGCGGAACCCGATCGTGCCCCGGGTGGGAATCGTGAACTCCTGCAGGACGCGCGGCCCGTTCTGGTCGATGCGGACCAGGGTGCCGCGCCGCATGCCCACCAATTCGATGACTTTCCCGGCATAGATCTCGGGAACATCCACGGTCAGGGTCTCGATCGGCTCCTCCTTCACGCCGTTATTATCCCGCATGATCACGCGCGGCTGGGCAACGGTCATCTCAAAGCCCTCGCGCCGCATGTTTTCCATGAGAATGGAAAGATGCAGGACGCCGCGTCCGCTGACGTTGAAGGAATCGCCGCTGGACTCCTCGACCCGGATCGCGACATCACGCTCGGCCTCGAGCAGGAGCCGGGCCCGGAGATGGCGGCTGGTGACGAACTTGCCTTCCCGTCCGAAGAAGGGCGAATCATTGATGCGGAAGAGCATGGAAATGGTCGGCTCATCGATGTGGATGGGGGGGAGCGCCTCGGGGCACTCCAGCGCCGCCAGGGTGTCGCCGATGTCAATGTCCGGAATCCCGACCACGGCGCACAGGTCGCCGCAGGTGATGCTGTCGCAGGAATTGCGGCCGAGGCCGTCAAAGGTGAACAACTGCTTGAGTTGGACGGGCTTGGAGGTGCCGTCGCGCTTGATGTGGCACATGGGCGTTTTCAGGTCCAGGGTCCCCCTGAACACCCGCCCGATGCCGGTTCGCCCGACATAATCGGAGTGTTGGATAGTGGTGACCTGCATCTGGACAGGGCCCTCCATAACGCTGGCGGCCGGAATGTGTTCAAGGATGGCGTCCATCAGCGGGACAATGGAGTCACGCGCCCCGTCCAGCGTGAGGGAGGCCCAGCCATCGCGCCCGCTGGCGTAGAGCACCGTGAAATCAAGTTGCTTGTTGGTCGCCTCCAGTTCCACGAACAGGTCCCAGACCATGTCGTACACGACCGTTGGGCGCGCGTCCTTCTTGTCCACCTTATTGATGATCACCAGGCACTGCAGGCCCAGTTCTAGGGCCTTTTTGAGGACGAAGCGGGTCTGGGGCATGGGGCCGTCGGCCGCATCGACGAGCAGCAGCGCGCCATCGGCCATCTTGAGGACGCGCTCGACCTGGCCGGCAAAGTCGCTGTGGCCGGGGGTGTCGATGATGTTGATCTTGGTGTCCTTGTAGAGGACGCTGACATTTTTTGACAGGATCGTGATGCCCCGCTCGCGTTCGAGGTCGTTGCTGTCGAGGAAGCAGTCGTGGAAGTCCTCGGCTTTCCGGAACAGCAGGGCTTGCTTCAGGATTTGATCCACCAGCGTGGTCTTGCCGTGGTCGACATGCGCAATAATAGCGATATTTCTCAATTTATGATTCTGCATTCAGGCTCCAATTTCAAGCGGGCGGGGAG
>JBAXRC010000521.1:0-1957 GCA_037131415.1 bacterium
CTGAATACCGAATACTCATGTTTTCTCTCTTCTTTTGCGCGCGGCAAACTCCGGAGCTTCCTTGATGCAGGTTCCCAGGATGGACAGGGATTTCTTGAAGAGATTCCAGCTGTCCTTCTTGAGTTCAAGCGGGTCGGCGCCGACGTTGTCCCAGCCGCGGGCGGTCAGGTTGTCGGGCGGGATGGCGACCTGGTCCCAGTTATGGAAGAGGCGGCCCCAGGGACTGTGCAGGATGTCGTGCACCAGTTTCTGATGGGTGGGGTACCAGAAGGAATCGTGGTAGATGACGCTGGCGATGTAGGCCCAGGGGGCGAGGACGGTTTTAAGGGACCACTCAATCGGCTTGCGGAGGGGGCCCCAGTAGATCTTGTGCTGCATTTTGCTGGCGAAGGTCATTTTCTTGAACGGGCCGACGAATTGCCAGTCCTCGTTCAGGACATCCGGGTCGCCGACGATCTCGATGTCGCGCACATCGCCGCAGCCGAGTCCCCGGTCATGGGCCAGCCGGATGAACTTGATGTCCTGGAGCGGGTTGAAGCCCATGAGCTTGGCGGCGACGGCGTCGATGGCGACCTGGTCGGACGAGGCGAGGATCACGTTCTTGACATGGGGGATCATGCAGCGGGGGCCGGGACCGTCGCCGGCGAAGGTCCCATCCATCACGGCGAAGATGCCGGGATGGATCTTCTTCTGGATCATGAGCAGATCCACGAGGGTTTCATGGATGACGGGGTGGGTCCAGTGGCGGTGCTCGTTCAGGAGGCCGCCGAAGGCGTTTTTCATGGCGCCGGTGGTAGTGGTGAAGACGTGGGTCTTCACCGTGGGCAGGTGGATGATGTTCTCCCCGATAAACCGTTTCGGGATCATGAACCCGTCCGGATACACCTGGTTGAGGCACAGGAACTTGTCCGCGATGGGGCCGACGGCGTCACGCACATTGATCCAGGGCTCATTGCCCTCGTAGAGGTGAACATTGCGCAGGCCGTGGGCCTGGACAACGTTGAGCTGCTTGTTTTCCCGTTCGCCGAGATGGGCGTCGATGACAACGGTGCGGTTATGGCAGGCATGGATATTGTCGGGGGAATAGCCGTCGCGCTTCATGGCACGGATGACGCCATCGAGCTGCCAGGGGGTGGTGGAACTGCCGGGGTAGAAGAAATGCCAGCTGATGTTCACCTTGAGGGCGGTGTCGGCCTGTTTGGAAATGACGTTCTGGTAGCCGGCCAGGTTCATGAGCCGGTGTGTATCCTCCAGCACGGTAGCCGGGGAGGTCCGAAGAATGGCAACTTTGGATTTAGTCATTCAATAAATATACAAAACCCACCCCATAACGGCAAGGTGTTAGCGGGGAAGTCCTCTCTCGCTTTTTTGAGAGTTGATGGATGGGGCATGACCCGCTACCTTATGGCGCTTGAGGTGATTTCCTATGAGCAGCAGCAAATTCTATGTAACGACGCCGATTTATTATGTGAATGACCGGCCGCATATCGGGCATGCCTATACCACCATCCTGGCGGATGTCCTGGCCCGCTACCACCGGCTTCTGGGGGTACCGACCCGCTTCCTGACCGGTTCGGATGAGCATGGCCAGAAGGTCCAGCAGGCGGCGGAAAAGGCGGGGATAACCCCCCAGCAGCATGCCGATGCCACCGTGGTCCGGTTCCAGGAACTCTGGCAGAAGCTGGGGATCACCCATGATGATTTCATCCGAACCACCGAGGCGCGTCACAAGATCGTGGTGCAGAAGCTGTTTCAGGATCTGTATGATCGCGACGAGATCTACCGGGCGGAGTATGACGGCTGGTATTGCGTGCCCTGCGAGCGGTTCTTCATGGAGAAGGATCTTGATAATGGCGCCTGCCCTGACTGCAAGCGGGCTGTGGAACGCATCCGGGAGACGAACTATTTCCTGCGGATGAGCAAATACCAGGACTGGCTGATCCAATATATCCAGGAC
>JBAXRC010000522.1:0-1951 GCA_037131415.1 bacterium
TGGCGCCATGGCCATCGCGGGCAATCACAGCCCCGGTGAACGCCTGAATACGTTCCTTCCCGCCTTCGCGGATCTTAACCTGAAGTTTAACGGAGTCGCCAACCCGGAAAGGCGGCAGTGGATCCTTGCGCAGGTTCTCTTTGTGAATCATCGCCAATGCTTTTGCAATCATAGTTCCCTCATCCTCACCAAGTCTGGTCTTCTTTCCTTCGTCCGACTCTCCGCCTGTTCCCTACGCCACCGGGCAATCTCCTCGTGGTCCCCTGAACACAGGATTCCGGGAACTTCCAATCCCCTGAACTCCCGCGGCCTCGTGTATTGGGGATACTCCAACTTCCCATCCGTAAACGATTCTTCACAGATGGTGTCTTCGTTTCCCAGCACCCCGGGCACCAGTCTCACCACGGCATCTATGACGACCGCCGACGGCAGAACCCCGTTCGTCAGAACGTAATCGCCTATCGAGATCTCGTCGGTGGCAAGATGCGTCCGCACCCGCTCATCGACACCCTCATAATGCCCGCATATAAAGATCAAATGCCGGGCTCCTGAAAGCCCGACCGCCATCGCCTGCTCAAACCGTTTCCCCTGCGGCGTCATCAGGATGACACGCGCCTCCGGGGTTCGCACCGATTCAACCGCCTTAAAAAGCGGCTCGGGCTTCATCACCATTCCCGGCCCCCCGCCGAACGGACGGTCATCCGTCGTCTGGTGCCGGTCCGTTGTAAACGCCCGCAAATCCACCGTATTGAAAACGACCGCCCCTTTTTGGGCTGCCCGCTTGAGGATGCTCTCCTCCAGAAACCCTTTCAGCATTCCCGGAAAGATGGTGATAACATCTATCCTCAAGGGCGCATCCATGGCTTATTCCGCCACTTCAAGAACCGCCCGGCATCCCTGCTGGGCCGCAACATTGCTGACCAGGGTCCGGATCGCGGCAATCGTCTTGCCACTCCGCCCGATCAACCGTCCGACATCCTTGGGATGACAACGCAATTCCAGAATCGTCGTCTGCTTGCCCGCCACTTCTGTCACCGCGACTTCGTCGGGATATTCAGCCAGTGCCCGGACAATGAACGTCACAAAGTCCTTCATGCGCTCGCTTTAGCTGCCTTGCGGTTCTTCTTCATCAGGCTCTTGACGGTATCGCTGACCTGGGCGCCCTTGCTGACCCAGTAATCAATACGCTCCATCTTCAGCCCGAAATTGATTCCCTTTTTCTTGGGATCATACCAGCCGATAACTTCCAGGTTCTTCCCATCACGGGGACAACGGCTGTCGGTCGCCACCACGCGGTAGCTGATGTCTTTGTTCGCCCCTGTACGGGTCATTCTAATTTTAACTGCCATTCAATGCCTCCCTCAAACACAAAAACGCCCCGGAATACCCCTCTGGGATCCGGCGCCAAGACTCAAAAAGCGGCGCACTATCTCACATTCTCACCGCCTGCGCAACCTCTTTTGCATGCCTCCCATCCGTTTTGCCATTTCACGGGCCTGTTCAAACTGTTTGAGCAGTTCATTGACATCCTGAACCTGGGTCCCGCTTCCCGCCGCAATCCGGCGTTTCCGGCTGGCGTTCAGCACTTCCGGCCGGCGCCGCTCGTGGCGGGTCATGCTCCTGATAATGGCCTCCGCCCGGCTCGTGGATTTCGCAAAATCCTGCCCCTTGCCCGCCTCCCGGATTTTCGCCTTCATCTGCCCCGCCATCGGAAGCATGTCGATCAGGCTCTCCATGGAGCCCATCTTCTTGAGCAGGCTGAGTTGCGCCATGAAATCTTCAAGGTCGATCCGGTTCTTGCGGATCTTCTGCTCCATCTCCGCAACCTGTGTCAGGTCAACATTCTCCTGCGCCTTCTCCACCAGGCTGATGATGTCGCCCATCCCGAGGATCCGGGATGCCATCCGCTCGGGATAAAACGGCTCCAGTTCGCCAAGCTTCTCCCCCACGC
>JBAXRC010000523.1:0-1951 GCA_037131415.1 bacterium
GTTCGGTTCCCGCCACGCAAGGTGGCGGGGCACCCCCTGTAACTGACCCCTTACCACACTTGGAGGTTTTACCTTTAAACCTCCTGTTGAAAGTGCTACCTCTTTCCATGTGAATTTTAGTCTTATCATCCAATTTCAAGCATCCCTATGATTGCGTTGATCCTCGCCACCCTGGAGGAGGCAAAGCCATTTTTAACCCGGCTGCCGGCGGCGAAAATTGCCGCCACGCCCTTTGCGACGTTCCAATTCGGAATGAAGTCCGGCACCCCATCGGGAATCCTTGTCATCAGCGGCATGGGACCTGACAACGCGGCCGCCGCAACCGACTATGCCATTGTCACCCGTGGCGCCAGCGTTGTCATCAATCCCGGCATCTGTGGCGCCATCGATGAATCACTCCCTCCTGCACACCTTTTCCATATCAGCGAGGTTTCAGACGGGGACGCCGTGCTGCTTGCAAAACCGGGCCAACCAGTGCCCTTGCCGGCTACCGCCTGGAGCGAACTACCGGCCGCACGACTGGCCACGGTGAAGGAACCGGTCTTCGGGGGAACCCCGCGCGCCCTCCTGGAACCTCATGCCGATCTCGTTGATATGGAGGGTTACGCCGTTGCCAGCGCCTGCCGGAAGCACGGCATCCCCTGCCATCTACTCAAGGGGGTCAGCGACCACGCCGATGAAGCAGGCCGCGAAACGCTCCAGCGCAATCTTGCCCGTGTCTCGGAGTCTCTGGCTGACGAGGTGATCAAACAGCTTCCAAAACTTGACCCACCCGGCCCGGGCTTGATCGCCAGGATGGCTGATTTCGTCAAGATCGAGCACACCATCTTCATCCTCCCCCTTCTCTTCGCAGGGGCATGGATCGGTGCTGGCGGCCACTGGCCGGGCTGGCGCCTGTTATTCCTCATCACCTGCGCCGGACTCGGTGCCCGATCCCTCGGCATGGCCATGAACCGGATCCTGGACGCCCGGCTCGACAAACTCAATCCCCGGACAGCCGCCCGGGAATTACCCAGTGGACGCATGACACCCGCCATGGCCTGGGGCATTGCCGCCACAGGGCTCGCCGTATATCTTCTCGCCTGCGCCGCCCTGGGACCGGTCTGCCTGAAACTGTCCCCCTACCCGGCCCTCGTCCTGATCTCATATTCCCTGCTAAAGCGCTTTAGCTGCCTCTGTCACTTCGGCATCGGCCTGTCGCTCGCCTTCGGCCCCCTCGGTGCCTTTGTAGCCGTCTCCGGCGGAACCGAGGTGACAGCGCCCATCATCCTGCTGACACTCTTCACCTTCTGCTGGATCAGCGGATTCGACATCATCTACGCCCTCCAGGACATCGAGGCGGATCGGCGGAACGGTGTGCACAGTATTCCCGCCGCCCTGGGTTTCAACGGCGCCCAGTTCATGGCCCTGATCGTCCATCTGGTGGCCGCCGCCGCCGCCATCCAACTCTGGCGTGTGACCAACGGCGGACTTCCCTCCGGGCTTGCCCTGTCCGTGACCCTCCTCGCCTTCTGCACCGCCTACTATCAAAAACTCCCCTTACCTGTTAGATTCTTCCCCGTTTCGGCAATTGCGGGTATTGCCGCATCCCTGATCCCTTTGCTTGGAGGATTGCGATGAATTTAATATTGGCCGTCAATGGCGCCACGGGCGCCCATGCCGCGGAACGACTCCTGAAAAAGTCGCCGTGGCCGGTATCCCTGGTGGCGAGCGAATGGGGCAAGAATGTGTTCCAGCGCGAATGCGGTGATTTCACCCGGCTCACCGGACTGGCTCAGAAGGTCTATGACGACACCGACCTGGCCGCATCCATTTCCTCCGGTTCGGTGCCCACCGCCGGAATGGTGATCCTACCCTGCTCAACCAATACCCTTGCGAAAATAGCGCATGGAATTGCCGATACCCTGATCACCCGGGCGGCCCATTGCCATCTCAAGGAACGGCGCAAACT
>JBAXRC010000524.1:0-1951 GCA_037131415.1 bacterium
CATTTCCTTCCCGTCAATTCAAGGAACGCAGGATAAATGAGAAGCCCCCCAAAAGTCACGCCTTGATCGAAAGATGTCAGTTGCACGCGGCGTCCCCGTGGCCTTGTGCCACGGGGCGCAAAAAGGCTCGATTCCCGCCACGCAAGGTGGCGGGGCACCCCTAAGTTGATTGTTCAGGGCTTAAGGGGAACAGTGGACCGGATGGTAATCCGGCGGGCATGGGAGTCCGGCAAAATCTCGAAATAAAGGTGTATGGCCTCCTCCGGAAAAAGATCCACGGCCCGGTCGGCCCACTCGACAGCCGTGATGCCTTCGGAATCGAAATACTCCTCCATCCCCAGCATCAGCGCATCCAGCGAGTCACGAAGCCGGTAGAGATCCACATGCACCAAGGGACGGCTCCCCTTGTATTCATGGATCAGGGTAAACGTGGGGCTCGTCACCGGGCGTTTAATGCCAAGGGCCGCCGCCAATCCCTGCACAAAACAGGTCTTGCCGCTTCCCAGGTCGCCATGCAACGCCATGACGACCCGGCCGGGCAACTGCTTCAGCAGATGCCGCGCAAGCTTGTGCGTGTCGCCAACGCTGCGAGATTCAACTATCAGCTCGTGTGACAAAATGTTCATACCCCCTGCACGTCAAAGGCACACACGATTTACCATCCTTCAACTCGATCACGCCACTCCTTTTTGTCATAACCCCGATCCGGCTGCAGCGAAGCGTGAAACGCCTGCGCCAGGCGGCCTCAAACGCGACCGCTTTCCGGGCGGGGACAGCCAGGAGCAGTTCGAAATCCTCGCCATCGGCAAGCGCATGCTCCAGCGGGGAACGCCTGTCCCGGCACCGCCGGGCCGCCGGGGAAACCGGAATCGCCCCCACTTCCAGTATGGCCCCAGTGCCACTGGCCGCCGCCATGCGGCGGAGATCCGTGGCCAGGCCGTCACTGACATCCATCATCGCGGTCGCCCAGCCCTGCGAGCACAGCCAGGCGCCCTCCCTGATCCGGGGTTCAAACTTCAGGTGGCGACCCAGCCCGCTCCCGCCCAGGGCGCCGGTGACATACAGGACATCGCCCGCCCGGGCGCCGGATCGCGGCACGGCGCGGCCACGTGGCACGCGGCCGACCGCAAACACATGGAGTTCCAGCGTTTTTCCCCGCGAGGTATCCCCGCCGACGATCGCCATGCCATGCCGTTTCGCCAGGCTCGCGGCACCCCGGTAAATTCCCTCAAGCCGTTTCACCGGCGTATCCTGCGGCGCCACCAGGTTGATCAGCGCCCACAGGGGCTCACCACCCATGGCGGCCAGGTCGCTCAAGACCCGGCCAACAGCCTTATGGCCAACAGCCCCGGGCGCAGCATCGCGGGAAAAATGAATCCCTTCAATCACCGGATCACTTTTCAGCAACAGGTCAAAGGCATCACGCACCCCGGTCCTGACCACGGCGCAGTCATCCCCGATCCCCGCCACCACATCACGCCGCGACGGAACCAGTCCCGCCAGCCGCCGGATCAGTTGATCTTCGCCAATTTCACTCACTCTCATAGCACCTCTCTACAGAAACCAATGAGAAGAAGGCAAACCGCAGACGAACGCTGAAAACGCGGATGGAACCCCAAGAATGGAAATTCGCGTCTCTTCTTCTTATCTGCGTTCTCTGCGTCCATCTGCGGTTTCTTCCCTTTTTCTTTTCACGGATAAACACGTCCCATCGTTCTCGGGAAGGGAATGGTTTCACGCACATGCCGGATGCCGCAGAGCCAGGCGACCGTCCGCTCCACGCCGAGGCCGAAGCCGCCATGGGGAACGCTGCCATACCGCCGCAAATCCAGGTACCAGGCGTAATCCTCAGGCTGGAGCCCCTTGGCCTTCATGCTCTCCTCAATCACCTCCGGATTCTCCTCGCGCTGGCTGCCCCCGATAATCTCACCGTATCCGCCGGGCGCCAGCA
>JBAXRC010000525.1:0-1941 GCA_037131415.1 bacterium
GCGTAGAAGGAGGACCACATCGGCATCCTGCTCGATCGAACCAGAATCACGAAGGTCCGACAGTTTGGGCCGTTCATCCCCGCCGCGGGTCTCCGGGTTACGGCTGAGCTGGCTCAACACCAGGATCGGGATACACAATTCCTTGGCCATGGCCTTGAGGCCAGCCGAAACTTGTGCGACTTCTTGCTGGCGCCCTTGTTTGGCGTACTCCTGGGCACGGAGCAGTTGCAGGTAATCAATCACGATTAGCTCGACTTGATGTTTGACCTTCATCCGGCGTGCCCGTGCCCGCAGTTCGGTGATATCCAGCCCGGCACTGTCATCCAGATAGATCCTGGCCTGTCCGAGCGCCTCAAGGGCAGAACGAATGCGGCCGGCATTCGTCTGGGAGATGAACCCTTTTGAAATATGGTTCGAGGGCACCTCGGCATAGCAGCAGACCATACGCTTCACGAGATCCATGGCCGACATTTCGAGGCTGAACACGCCCACGGGGCGGCCGCCGGCGTCGCCCACGCGACGGCCCAGACCGATATTCTCAACGATATTCATGGCCAGGGAGGTTTTCCCCATGGAGGGGCGGGCCGCCAGAACGATCATATTGGAAGGTTTGAGGCCTTCCATGTGCTGGTCAAGGTCCTTGAACCCGGTCATAAGCCCCTGGAAGCCGCGGTGCTCATTATCGAGGATAGCCCCCATTTCCGTCAGAAGTTTCGCCCAATCCTGCCCCTGCCCGTGCTGGCTGGCCGAAATATTGAAGAAAGACTGCTCAGCCTGGCCCAGGATCTCCTGTCCATTCAGAACAGGGTCATAGGCAAGCCGTTCCGACGAGCGGGCGGAGTCGATGACCTGCCGCCTGAGATGGTTATCCCTGACAATATCGATGTAATACTCGGCATGGGCGGCGGTGGGCGTGGCATCCACGATCCGGTGCAAGGAGGCGGGACCCCCAACACGCTCCAGGATCCCGGTTGCCTTGAGCCGTTCCCCGACAGTCAGGATATCCAGCGGCCGGTTGGCGTTGTAAAGGCCCAGCATCACCTCGAAGACCATCCGGTGGACCGGGACATAGAACGATTCTTCGGAGAGTTGCCGCTCAATGCTAAGGCCCATGACCGTGCCGCCATCCAGGAGGGCGGCGCCCAGTACACCAATTTCGGCCTCCGCGCTATGTGGCGGGACCCTGTCAACAATTGAAGTGAAGGGTTTAGGAGCAGTAGTCTTCGATTTGATATCCATGTGGCACCTCAATGGCGGCAGTTCCCGCCCTCATATCTGCGATTCCGTGAATCACCTATTTCAAAATAACGAGGAGAGCCTACTATAGGGGGACGGTCATATAGCGTCCGACCCCACTAATCCCGATTTTAGCCATCCTGCGCGGTTGACCATAACCACGGCAGAAGCGTATCCTCTGCGAAATGTGACGTCGGACAGGATTGGCTGCTTGAAATGACTGGGTTGTTGACGCCAACAGGCGGCGGAGATGAAAGCGAACCACTATTATTGATTGGGCAGGAGAATTAATGAGAGATCAAGCCTTGAAATATCTGCGGACCGCGCTAGGGCGACCTGATGCTGATTTCAGGGCGGGCCAGTGGGAGAGTATCGAAGGTCTCCTTAATCGACAGAGGCTTCTGGTAGTGGAACGAACTGGCTGGGGCAAAAGTATGGTTTACTTTATTGCCACACGCCTCCTGCGCGATAACGGTGCCGGTGTTTGTTTGCTTATCTCGCCTTTATTGTCCCTGATGCGGAATCAACTGGAGGCAGCCGCCCGCATCGGTGTACGAGCCGCGGCATTCGACGGTGACCGGGGAGGCGCCCAGCAGGGTGATGACGGGTTTTGTGGTGTCCACCACATTGACGGTGCGTGTGACCTCGAGGGCGCTGTTTCCGTTGCCGTCATTCACGTTGTAGCGGACCGTGTACACACCCAGC
>JBAXRC010000526.1:0-1940 GCA_037131415.1 bacterium
GCGGGGTGCCCAGGCGCCAATCGAACGATTCCAGCGGTTCGATCACGCGCGTGGAAGTCATTGCGGGGGCCAGATTGGCAAGGTACGAAGCGAATTTCTTCCGCATCCGGACTAGTTCTTCCTGGTATTGCGCGGGGGTCTCCATTTTCGGTGGCGGGGTAAACGCGGGTTTGTCGCCGCCACTCATCGCCGGTAATGGTTTCTCAGGCATGGAGACCGGGCGGATCGTTTCCGACTCGTACTTATGTTCCGAAGCCTGATCAGCCTGATCGGCGATGTCGGCAAAAGGATCCTCCTCCTGAGCCAGGGCGGGAGGCGCGAAACGCAAGGTCGTAGCAAGGATTAGGAAAATAATCAGTTTGATGGAGTTGTTCCTTATTTTGAATAATCGGTTTTTCTGTTTTCTCTTCTCATCTCCAAACCGTAAGGTTCCACTCTATTTTTCGGTTAATGACCGCATTCACGGCAATAACAGAACTTGTCTCCCGGCGATCGACCGCTCGGAATCGCCGACCTCCACAACAAAGTCACCGGGCTCGACGATCCAGCCCTTTTTCACAGGACTCCAGTATTCGAAAGACGATCGGGGCAAGACGATTTCCACGCGGCGGGTTTCTCCCGGCTGTAACATCACCTTGGCAAACCCCTTCAGTTCCCGCAATGGACGTTCCACCGAACACTTGGGTTGCCCCACATAGACCTGCACCACCTGGGCGCCCGCACGCGAACCGGCATTACTCACCTCCATGGCCACTCGGGCGCCATCGGACGCCTTCTCCACCTTCAGGTTGTCCATCTTGAACGTGGTATAGCTGAGCCCAAACCCGAACGGAAACAAGGGCGACTTCCCGGATTGATCATAACCACGATAGCCATAAAACAAACCTTCTTTATAATGAACAACATTATGTTCATCCGGACAATTGGCCGCGGCAGGATTGTCAGACAGAGCCCGGTCAAACGTCGAACACAGCCGGCCCGAGGGATTCACATCACCGAACAACACTTCGCCCAACGCCGTACCCCCTTCCTGGCCGAGATACCAAACGTGCAAGAGGACAGGAACTTGTTGAATCCAAGAAGCCATCTCCACCGCCGCCCCCCCATTGACAACCACGATGGTGTGCGGATTTGCCTTACTAACCGCCTCAATCAACTGTTTCTGCTCAGGCGGCAATATGAAGGGGCGATCCCGGTTTTCTCCCTCCACCCCGGTATTCAATCCAACACAAACAACGGCCACATCCGCCTCACGTGCGGGACCAAGATCAGGGACGCCATTCGTCACACTGTTGACTACCTCTTTAAGGAGCGGCTTTCCATTATCCAAGAACCAATGATCAGGCGCCGTATTGGTCACACTAGAAAAAACCATTCCTTGGCCCCCTGCGTTTACAATCCCTTTTAGAAAATTGCGGTGCTGAGGAGCTCCGGAGGCACAGCCACTACCTCCACCACACGGGGGGGTCTTCACCGAGTTGGGTCCATAAACCGCAATGCGTTTAATCTTGGCTCGATTCAACGGCAAGAGTGCCCCATCATTCTTCAGCAACACAATGGCATTGCGCGCCACCTCCAACGCAAACCCGGGTGATTCCTTTGAAATGCGCGGCAGGCTGGCAACCGTTTGCGGGCGATCCAGGAATCCCATGGCGACGGCCGTCCGCAAAATTCGCCGGACGGCATCATCCAGGTCGGCCTGTTTCACAGAGCCAGCCTGAATTGCAGCGTTGACTTTTTGCGGAAGGAAAGATCTTGCAAACGGCATTTCCAGATCCAACCCATGCGCCAGGGATTCCACTGTCTTACAGGCGCCCCAATCGGACATGACCAACCCTTCAAACCCCCATTCTTTCTTCAGGATCTCTTGTAATAAATGGGCGTTACCGGAGCAGTGTTCGCCACGCACCAGATTATGGGCAGTCATCACGCTCCAAGCC
>JBAXRC010000527.1:0-1932 GCA_037131415.1 bacterium
GGCGATCCTGAAGGATGCCCTGATCAAGATGAGGGACCGGCTGACCGGCCAGATTACAGCCTTGTCTGACGATTCACTGAAGTACATTGATGATGCCTCCTCCGAGGATCGGACGGATGATTTCGACCGAGAGTTCGCCTTGAACCTGGTGAGCAGCGAGCATGACTCTGTTTTTGAGATCAATAGCGCCCTCCGCCGGATTGAGGACGGGGTCTACGGGGTGTGTGACTCCTGCAGCTGCCAGGTTGAAAAGCCGAGACTCCATGCCCTTCCCTTTGCGCGGATGTGCGTGAAGTGCCAGTCGGAGCAGGAGAAAGGGCGAAGCCGTTTTCGTCCCTTTGGTGAGTCTCTTGCCCAGGGCGTGGAACAGGCGGCCGAGGTCGTTGAGGCCGAGGAAACGGAATAGTTCCGGACGCCATGCTGGTATTGTTGCTCAGCGCCGCGATTGTCATCCTGGATCAGGTTACCAAGCATCAGGTGACGGTGCGATTCTATCTGGGCGAGAGCCTTCCGGTCATTCCCGGCTGCTTTAACCTTGTGCATGTCCGGAATACGGGTGCGGCATGGGGGATGTTCGGCGGATATCATTTCCTCCTCGTGGGACTTTCACTCGCGGTTCTGGTGGTTTTGATTTTCTACCGCCGCTCCTTCCTCACAGACAGCCTTGTTCATCGTCTGTCGCTGGGATTGATGATCGGGGGCATCATCGGGAACCTCCTGGACCGGATCCGGCTCCAGTACGTGGTCGATTTTTTGGATTTTCACTGGCAAACGCATCATTTTCCGGCATTCAACGTTGCGGATTCCGCCATCTGCGTGGGCGTCGGCCTGTACATGCTTTCCGTCCTGCTTGCCCCGAAAACCCAATCACCGGGATGATCCGTCCCATGTCGACAGCGCCCCATACTCGCGCCTATTTCCTGGTCGGACCGACGGCGACGGGGAAAACAGCGGTGGCCCAGTATCTGGCTGAGCAGCGTCAGGCGGAAATCCTCTCCGCCGACTCGATGCTTGTGTATCGAGGCATGGATCTCGGGACGGCCAAACCCACCCCGGCGGAACGGCAGCGGGTCCGGTACTGGGGGATTGATGTCGTGGATCCCGTGGAGTCCTTCAATGTGGCCCGTTTCCTGAATGAGGCCCGCCGGTGTTTTGAGTCGGCCGCGGCCGGGGGGCGTCCTGTTATTGTAGCCGGGGGAACCGGGTTGTACATCAAGGCGCTGTTAACCGGGTTGGATGAGCTTCCCGACGTTGCGCCCGGCGTCCGGGCGAAATGGCAGGAGGTATTCGAGCGTGAGGGAGTAGCGGGACTCCGGCACGCCCTTGAGGCCAGAAGCCCGGAATGGATCGCCGCCCTGCCGGAATCCGATCACGCAAACAGTCGCCGGCTGATCCGTGCGCTTGAATTGTTGGACATGGGGCGAACAACTCCACCGCGCTCGTGGGCGGCCCGTATGTCCGTCACGCCCATTACCGGACTTGAGATTCCCCGGGACAGGCTTGTTGCCCGTATCGAGACCCGTGTGCGGGAGATGTATGCCGCGGGGCTGCTTGAAGAGGTCCGTTCCCTTTTGGAGGGGCCGTGGGATCCGGCTGGAACAGCGGCCCAGGCGATTGGCTATGCGGAAGCCATTGCCTGTATCAGGGGCGAGGTGGCGGAGGCAAAAGCCATTCAGCTCACGATTCAGAGGACCCGGCAGCTTGCCAAGCGCCAGATGACCTGGTTCCGGCATCAGACGAATGTATCCTGGATCCACATTGAACCCTCCCTGTCCTTGGACGAGATGGCCGCCCGGGTTTCCGCGGATTGGGACGCGAGCGGGCCGGTCGCGGTCCAGGGTTAGGCTTGAGCCACTCCCGTAATGGGTCAGTTACAGGGGGGGGCGTCCCCGTGGCCTTGTGCCACGGGTCGCAAAAATGTTCGGTTCCCGC
>JBAXRC010000528.1:0-1928 GCA_037131415.1 bacterium
CATGGCATGGAACGCTTTCTCTTATCCCTACGGCATTTCACATTACAATTCTCCACCCTGAGCGGGCGTCGGAAAAGAACTTGACGCGCCCTTGTATCTTTTAGCATCCTTCCCGCGCTTATCACGCGAAGAGGCGCCTCGCCTCGTTACTGCCGGATTGTGTAATGGTAGCACAGCAGATTCTGAATCTGCTTGTCTAGGTTCGAATCCTAGTCCGGCAACCAGAAAGAAATACCCATGGCTAATACTGACCCTTACAGAGGCAAGTGGCTGACGATTCTCTTTCTGCTCGGACTTTTGCATGTCATTCTGGATGCCCGCTATCGGATCGTCTCTCTCTTTCCGGCCACGCCAATCGGCTACGCCGTTCTCGGAGTCATTTTCTTTATTATCTCACTGGCCCTCATCTCCCCCTTGAACTCCTTCGGCCGATTATCGTCCCCCCTGGATTCCTGGATTCGTCGCAAACTGCGTCCGATCGTGAAGGGCATGCAGCAGCACCGACTCCTCACCTTCGGTGTTGTAACGATCATGGTTTTGGCCGGATGCTGGTTTCGGTGGCTATTCATCAAGCAGCTTCCCATTGAACCCCGCTACGCCGACATGCTTCCCCTCATTCGCGCCGCCTGCGAGAAACTGACGAACGGAGAGAATCCGTATGGGTTTGTTTATCCCATGCCTTGGGTGCTACCCATGACCTATTGGCCGGGACTCTGGCTGCCCTATTGGGTTCCGCACGTACTGTCCGTCGACCTGCGATGGGTTCATCTTGTGGTCATTGCCTGCGTATCGCCACTCTTCTGCTGGTTCCTGAAAGGATCAGGGAAGCACAACTCGCCCCTGGCACCTGCCGCTCCTATCGCTGCATTTTCCGCCCTATTCCTTTTTCTGTTTTCCAGCGAATCGATTATTTTTGCAAATATCGGGCATACCCCTCCCCTCTGGATGTGGGTTTCCCTGCTTGCCTTCGCCGTCATCCAGAAGCGTTTCTGGATGTCAGCCATCATGCTGGGAATCCTTCTGGCAAGCAGGCAGACGGCGGTGGTATATGCGCCTTTGGTGGCCATTTACTGGTTCCGCGCATCCGCCAGCTGGCGAACCACAGCCCTTCTGTCGCTCGGCGCCTGCGGAACCTATCTCGTCCTCTGCGGTCCGTTTCTTGCCCTCACCCCCCACGCCTTCCTGATAGACCCCATGCGACACTATACGGTATTGGGGAATTGGGATTTCACCAAAGGCGGCACAGGGTTTTGCGCCAACACCATTGGATTGTCATACATGATCCGGTGCTTGCGGGAAGAGTGGCTCTTACCGCTGGCATCCGCTCTGGCTGTCATAGTCCCCTGCGTACTGGCCTGGTGGCGACTTAATTCCCGGTCGGATCTCCTCCTGTATATGGGATTTGCCGGGATGGCCTCTGCGCTGACGGCACCGATCCCGTGGCACTATGAGTATTTCCCCCCACTCATCCTGTTTGCGTTTGCATCAATTGCCGCGGCCATCGAGGAGGATGACACCCCGTCGACATGAAATTGATTCTGGCCTCTCAATCCGCCGGCCGGGCCGCCTTGTTGAAGGCGGCGGGCTACCGCTTCCGGCAGATCCCCTCAAACATCCATGAGCCGGCACCGCCGGAAGGCACCCATCTGGAGCGCTATGTCCTCGAACTGGCCATCCTCAAGGCCCGGGCCGTGGCCGCACGCCACCCGGAGGCCATCGTGATTGGCGCCGATACCGCCCTCATTCTCGGGCGCCGGATCATCGGGAAACCCGACACCCTGGCCGAAGCCTGCCGGATGCTGGCGGAACTGGGCGGGCGCCGGCACCGGATCAGCAGCGCCGCCTGCGTAATCCTTCCCTCCCAGGCAGGGAAACCCCGGGTCATGAAACGGGTGGATACGGCTTATGTGATTCTCCGGAAATGGTCC
>JBAXRC010000529.1:0-1927 GCA_037131415.1 bacterium
GGGAAGGGCGGAGGTGTGTTCAGTGTTCGGTATTCAGTATTCAGAAATCCCCACATTTTGGTTCGCGCTTAGTCTCTGTGCCTCGAGCGTAGCGGGCTGAAGTTTTCTCTTTGCGACTTGGTGTGTAAGCTTGTATTCCAATGCTTATAAGGTTAAGCTGATTATTTAACTGGCGGACATACTGGGGTGCAAGCGAGTACTTATCTGATTACTATGTCTTATGACATTATGTTTGACGGAATAATAATCTATGGCGTAGTCTTTCGGTATGAAATTTCTTGATCGATATGATGAAATGGGGCGACTGGAGAAACTGGTCGAGCGGCGCATTGCTGGATTGGTAGCCTTGTGGGGGCGGCGGCGAGTCGGAAAGACACGGCTATTGATGGAATGGTGTCAGCGGCACGACGGTGTTTACTCGGTCGCGGATCAATCGGTGGAATCCGTTCAGCGACGGTATTTCGCCGAGGCCGTTTCAGCTCGGTTGCCCGGATTCAATGACGTTGAGTATCCGGAGTGGAATGCTCTTCTACGCCGCCTCTCTTCCGATGCCCGTGCTGCCGGATGGAAGGGGCCGTTGGTGTTGGACGAGTTCCCTCATCTAGTGGCCGCTTCGCCCTCGCTACCCAGTGTATTGCAGAATTGGGTGGATCGTGAGTCTGCCAGTGATGGCTTGTTGGTCGTCATCTCCGGATCCAGCCAGCGCATGATGCAGGGGTTGGTGCTGGATGGCTCCGCGCCGCTCTACGGGCGTGCCGTGGAGGCCTTTGCCTTATCTCCCCTTCCCGCAGGGTGGATCGGTGAGGCTCTGGGACTGGCGGATCCAGCGGATGCCCTTCAGGCCTATGCGGTCTGGGGTGGCATTCCCCGCTATTGGGAGCTGGCGGTACCGTTTGGTGCCCGTTTGGATGATGCCGTCGAGGCGCTGGCTCTCGATCCGCTGGGCGCCCTGCATACGGAGCCGGACAGGTTGCTGCGTGAGGAAACACCGTCGGCGGTCAGCCTGCGCCCTTTGCTGGATGTGATCGGAAACGGCTGCAACCGGTTGTCGGAAATCGGGGCCCGACTGGGTTGTCCGGTAACATCACTCAGTCGCCCGCTGGGACGCTTGCAGGAACTCGGATTGGTGACACGGGAAACACCTTTCGGTGAGTCGGAAAAAACTTCCAAGCGAACACTCTACCGTATGAGTGACCCTTTCTTCGCCTTCTGGTTCCGTGTGGTGGCTCCCCACCGAGGGGTGTTGGCAGGTGCGTCTCCTGTGGTCAGGCAACACTTGTGGCACGCAGCTAAACCGGCGCTGCTCTCTCAATCCTGGGAAATCCTGTGCCGGGCTGCAATTCCAAAACTGCTTGCCCGGACCCATTCGACTGTCTGGCTTCCCGCTTCACGATGGTGGCAGGGCAGTGCGCCTGAATGGGATTTGGTGTTGACCTCAACTGACGGACGACAAGGGGCGGTGGGTGAGGTGAAGTGGGCAAATACGGCTTTTGACGATGACGCCATCAGGCGGATTGTCAGAACCATGGCGCCACGTCCGCTCCCTCCAGGAATGCCTGCTGAACGACAAGAGCCCCTGGGTTCGTCTTGCGGCCGCCAATGCATTGCAGAATATTGACGACAGGGCCAAGCCGGCCTTGGCCGCGTTGGAAAAAGCCGCCAAGGACAACAATGACTATGTCCAGCGGGCGGCACGGTATACGGTGGCTGTGCTCAAGGGTGAGGAGCCGCAGAATCCAGACTGAACTGCGTGTACGGTCCGTCTTAGTCCGAGTATTTGGCCCGCGTCTGCGCTACCGGCTGCCCACCGGCAATGCGCCTGGGATGCTCGCGCGTCAGCAGGCCCTTCATTTCCTTGACCACGTCAGCGTATTTGGCGTCGCGGGCCAGGTTGCGCAATTCCTGAGGATCGTCTTCGTGATTGTAG
>JBAXRC010000530.1:0-1924 GCA_037131415.1 bacterium
CTTCGGAACGGCAGACCGTGTCGATGCTGCATCCTTCGCCGTTCAGGCGCCCGCACGCATTGTCGGCGGGGCTGCACGCCCCGCTTCCACAGACCACCAAGGCTACCGCGTCGGAGCAGACGCCCGCGTTCCGGTCCGCCGGGACGGGCGTCCCGTTCGCGAGCCGGGCATGACAGGTGAAGGAACCGGCTTCGCAGTAAGCGTCGCCCTGGCACTCGGAATCCAGCGTGCCAGCCGTGACGGCAAGGACGGCAATCGCTCTATTGCCGCGAAAACCGGCCTCCTCCTGTTTCTGGTTGTCGGTAGCGCCCTCGGACTCGGCCTGATTATGGCCCCCTGGTTTCTCCCTCTTTTCGGCGCGCGTATTCCCGCAACAGGCGTCGGGCTTATTTTTCTGAGCATGGTCGTCCTTGCATGGCGGCAGTACCGGCTCGCCCGGCATGAGACCGTTGCGGCAATCCTCATGGCCGGTATGATCGCCATCCTGATGTCGGCCTCACTTCTGCTGCTTCCCGCCCTTGAAAAGCAAAAACCTGCGCCGTTCGTTGCAGAAGTAATCCGAAACCATTCGGATCCCACCGCGACTGTGACCACCTGCGGGTTCGGTGAACCAAGCCTGAATTTCTATATCGGGCGGGGCCCCATCACGGCCATTGAGACTGATGCGCTTCCCGCTTGGGCCTCCGCGCCCGGGAAAGGGGTCCTGGTGATCACGGAATTGAAGAGGAAAGGCCAGCGATGCATCGATGACTCTCCCGCGATTGACACGCTGGAAATCATTCCCGGCTTCAACTACTCTCAGGGGAAATGGGTCAGGGTTCATATCCTGACCAGGAACAAGGCACCATGAGTGACGAAAATGACGAACGGTATACAGATATCCCGAGTGCTGAAGGGCAGACTCCCGTAGGCTCACCGACGGGCTTTGTGCCTGCCAAACCTCCAGGCGCCACGCCACCACCCCGGGATGAAGAGCCGGATCCGGTTCCAATCGAGTTGGAGATCGAGGTTGCGGAATCGGCGGGCAAGTCCGAAAAGAAACTCCTGTTCATGGCGCTCGGCATCGTCTGTTGCATTGCCATCGTCCACTACACCCCCCTCGAGCAACTCACCAACGACCAGAACTGGAAACAGCAAATCCAGGCCCTCGGATTCTGGGCGTACGCCCTGTTTTTCCTGGTTAGCACCGGTCTGATCGCCCTGGGAATTCCCCGCATGTTCCTGTGTGGACTGGCAGGCGCACTGTTCGGGTTCATATGGGGATTCATTGTTGGCCAGATGTCTGCCCTGCTCGGATCCTACGCCACCTTCTGCTTTGCCCGTCTGGGTGGCCGGGAATGGGTGATGAAACGTATTGAGAATAACCAGCGACTCCGGAATCTGCTCAAGAAGCCCTCCACCTTCACCATTGTCCTGGTACGCCAGCTTCCCATTGCCGGGATTGTCCCCAACCTGATCCTGGGGTTGACCCCCGTGAAACACCGGTATTTCCTGCTGGGCTCCTTTCTGGGTTATCTTCCAAGCTCCGCTCTGGTCGCCGCCATGGGAAGCAGTCTTGGAAAAGGATTCAACCGTGAAACAGTGGCTCATTCCATCAGCCAGATCGGCCTCGCCATGCTCGGCCTCGGCCTCATTTCATGGCTGGTCTGGGTGTTGAAGAAGAAGCTTATCCGGCGCTGAGGCGTCTATTTCAAACGCCAGGTGAGCCACCCGCCGATTCCCAGGAAGGTCAGGTTGGGCATCCATCCGGCCAGCCAGGGCGCGAGGATCTCCCGCTTACCCAGAATCATGCCCCCCTGCACCAGGAAATAGTAACCAAATAATGCCACGACCCCGAAGGCCACACTGCGCATGGCAGGCTGCCGCGCCCCACCCGCTGTGGCCGGCAGGCCCAGCAGGATCAAAACCAGGCACGACCAGGGCC
>JBAXRC010000531.1:0-1920 GCA_037131415.1 bacterium
CGCCCACAGACTTCATCTGGGTGCCCAACGTGCTGTTGACGCCCGGGAACTTCTCGAAGGCAAATCGCGGCATCTTGGTCACAACATAATCGATGGCCGGCTCGAAACAGGCCGGAGTCTCGCGCGTGATGTCGTTTCGCAATTCATCCAGGGTGTACCCGACCGCTAGTTTGGCTGCAATCTTGGCGATCGGGAAGCCGGTCGCTTTTGACGCCAGGGCGCTCGACCGGGAAACACGGGGATTCATCTCAATAATGATCATCCGGCCATTTTCGGGGTTCAGCGCCCACTGAACATTGGATCCGCCGGTATCGACACCGATCTCGCGCATTACGGCAATGGAACCGTCCCGCATGATCTGGTACTCGCGATCCGTCAGCGTCTGGGCAGGTGCCACGGTAATGCTGTCACCGGTATGCACCCCCATCGGATCCAAATTCTCGATGGAACAGATGATCACCACATTGTCCTTGTTGTCGCGCATCACCTCGAGTTCAAATTCCTTCCATCCAAGGATGGATTCCTCAACCAGCACTTCGGAGGTGGGGCTGTAGAAAAGCCCGCGCTGAACAATCTCTTCAAATTCAGATTCGCTGAAGGCGATGCCCCCGCCCGTTCCTCCGAGGGTGAATCCGGGTCGGATTACAACCGGATAGCACCCGATCTGTTTTTGAACGACATGGGCTTCCGCCAGAGTATGGGCGGAACCGCTCTTCGGCATATCCAGCCCGATCTTCTGCATGGCAGCCTTGAACAGTGCCCGGTCCTCCGCCTTTCGGATGACTTCGGCCTTGGCGCCAATCATCTCCACGCCGTACCGCTTCAAAATACCACGGTCGTGCAGCTCAATCCCTAGATTAAGGGCGGTCTGCCCCCCTAGGGTGGGCAGGAGGGCGTCGGGCCGCTCTCGTCGGATGATCTCTTCCAGAATCGCTGCGGTAAGTGGCTCGATATAAGTACGGTCAGCGAATTCAGGATCGGTCATGATGGTGGCGGGATTGCTGTTGACTAGCACCACCTCATACCCCTCCTCCTTCAGGGATTTGCAGGCTTGTACTCCGGAGTAATCGAATTCGCAGGCTTGCCCGATAATGATCGGCCCCGAGCCAATCAACATGATTTTCTTGATGTCGGTTCTTTTTGGCATAGTTTACTGGATAGCTTTCTGGGTTCGATTGTCTTGAAATTATTTATGGTTTCGCTTCAGCTCCGTCTTGCCCCTGTTTTTGACGGAGGCGGACACGAATTCACGAAAGAGAGGGTGTGCGTTCAGGGCGGTGGACTGGAATTCCGGATGGAATTGGCAAGCCATGAACCAGGGGTGGTCCTTGAGCTCCACAATTTCGACAAGATCCCGTTCCACGCAAATTCCGGAGAATACAAGCCCCTGTTTGGTCATCTGATCACGGTATTTGTTGTTAAACTCGTAACGGTGACGGTGGCGCTCATGGATGTCCGTCTTGCCGTAAGCCTGGCTGGCCTTAGTGCCCGCCATAACGTGACAGGGATAGGCGCCAAGGCGCATGGTTCCGCCTTTTTCGGTCACTGTCTTCTGCTCCACCATCATGTCAATCACCGGGAAGGAAGAGCCAGGATTGAACTCCGTGCTATTGGCATCCTTCATGCCGCAGACATTTCGGGCGTATTCGATCGTCGCGCACTGCATGCCCAGGCAGATCCCGAAGAACGGGATTTTTGCCGTCCTGGCATATTCGACAGCCTTGATCTTGCCTTCAATGCCGCGATCCCCGAAACCGCCCGGAACCAGGATGCCCGCCACACCTTTCAAGAGGGCTTCGGCGCCGGATTTCTCGATATCCTCTGATTCTACCATCCGGACCTCGACCTTGACGCTGCTGGCAATACCGCCGTGCGTCAGGGACTCGTAGATGCTCTTATAGGCATCCTTCAGGCTGATGT
>JBAXRC010000532.1:0-1911 GCA_037131415.1 bacterium
CGCCGCGGAAGTTGAAGAAGATGACGCTGTCGTTGTCGACGATCTTCCCGATGGGTTGTCCCTTCTCGGCGATCACGAAGGCCGGCAGATCCTGGTCGATGACTCCCGGCTTGGCCTTGCGGTGGGCCTCGATGGCCTCGCGGGCCGAGGTGAACTGCTGGCCGAGGCCGCGGATGTGGGTGTCCCAGCCGCGCTTGACCATGTCCCAATTGGCGTTGTAGCGGTCCATGGTGATGTTCATGCGCCCGCCGCCGGAGGCGATCCGGTAATCCACGGCGCCGCCGGCATTGAGTCCGGCGAGGAATTGCTCGAAGGGATCCACATACTCGAGCGCCGAGGTTTCCCCGACATCGCGCCCGTCGAGCAGGATGTGGATCCGTGCGCGCTTGACGCCCTCGGCCTTGGCCTGGGTGAGCATGGCCTTCAGGTGGTCGATGTGGCTGTGCACATTGCCATCGGAGAACAGGCCCATGAAATGCAGGGTGGAATTATTTTTGACGACGTTGGCGATCTGCGATTTCCAGACGTCGCCGCGGAACATGGCGCCGGAGGCGATGGCATTGCTGACGAGGCTGGCGCCCTGGGCGAACACGCGGCCGCAGCCGATGGCGTTATGGCCCACTTCGCTGTTGCCCATGTCCTCATCGCTGGGCAGGCCGACGGCGATCCCGTGCGCCTTGAGCTGGCTGTAGAGCGCATGGGCCTTCAGCCAGTCCAGATTGGGGGTCAGGGCGGTTCGGACCGCGTCGCCCTCCTCGTATTGGCCAATGCCGATGCCATCCATGATCACCAGAACCACCGGACCCCTGGGCCCGGGAAAAGAAGACTTTTTCAATGCCTGCATCGTTAACCCTTTCCTGTAAAAAATGGGCATAACTATAACCAACGAGGCCCCGGGTGTCGAGGTCGGGATTCCAAGAGGGATGAAACCGCAGACGGACGCAGAAAACGCAGATGGGAAATTCGTCTGCGTATTCCGCGTTCATCTGCGGTTTGCATTCTTCCCTCTTTCCTGACCCCGGAACCCTGAACTTCAGGATTTACCTGCTCTTTATCGGCCGTATTATCAAACGGTGGGGCTGATAAAGGCCAGGACGGCGAGGAGGCTGGTTTCGATGAGTTCGTTCGACATTCCCAGCAGGTCCCCGGTGATGCCGCCGAAGTGATGTTTCATCCAGAGACGGAGCAGGATGGCGGCAAGCAGGCCCTGGATGAGCAGGATGATTCCGGTCAGTCCCGCCAGGGTACCGCAGAAGATCAGGGCGGTCACGACGGCCAGGACGAAATGCAGGATCCGGGCATGGTCCACAAACGGGCCCGCCTTGCCGCCTTCCCGCCGGGCATAGGGGAGCGAGACCACCAGGAGGACCTGGGCGCTACGGGAGATGATGAAGGGAAGGATGACGAGGATCCACTGGTTCAGGGCGGCCAGATGGGCGAGGGCCGCGGCTTTCAGGAGCAGGTCGGCGACGATGGCCATGACCCCGAAGGCGCCCATGTGCGGATCCTTCATGATCTCCAGCCGGCGTTCCCTGGTCCGCCCTGCGCCCATCGCGTCAGCGACATCGGCCAGCCCGTCCACATGCAGTCCGCGGGTGAGCCAGACAACGGCGATCATGGCGACCGTTCCCGATCCGCCTGCCCATCCACTGAGGCTGGCGCCATAGAGTATCCCGGCGGTGATGGCGCCGATCAGCAGGCCGACCGCCGGGAAATAGGGCAGGGCAGCCGCCAGGCTGATGGCATCGGTTCCCGGGACAGGGATGCGGGTCAAGGTTCGTAGAGCGGTGATCAGAGGGCGCATGGAGTATTTAAATAACTGACCCATTACAAAACTCGTTGATAATCAACGATAAAATGGTGGAGGCGGGGAGAATCGAACTCCCGTCCGTACTGGAGTCACCACAGCTT
>JBAXRC010000533.1:0-1909 GCA_037131415.1 bacterium
TGCCCGCCTGCTCCACCAGGGCGAACAGGAGGTTGACGCCGAGGCTCATGTTGGGAGCCGACACGATGGCAATCGACTTGGCGGCCAGCTCGACGGCGGCGCGCTCATCGGGATTCAGTCCCGTTGTTCCAATGACCACGGCCTTCTTGTGTTCCGATGCCAGCTTGACGGTGACGGGAACATTCTCATGGAAACTGAAGTCAATCAGGACATCGGCGGCCTTGACGGCGGCGGCGAGATCATGGGTGATGGCGAGCCCGATTTCCCCGATGCCCGCGAGGGTTCCGGCGTCCTTCCCGCACAGCGGGCAGGAGGCCTGGTCCACGGCGGCCACCAGCTGAATCTCCGGCATCAGTTTCGAGCAACGCACCAGTGCCTGCCCCATCCGTCCCGCCGCTCCGATAATCGCTACTTTAGTCATGTTCACATCTCACATTTCACGTCTCACGTCTTACGTCTTACATCTCACGTCAACAACCCGACTTCCCTCAGGCATTCGGCGAGCTTCGCCTTGTTGGCGTCACTCGTTTCGCAGAGGGGCAGGCGGTAGGTTTCTTCTATGAGGCCGGTCATGGCCATGGCGGCCTTGATCGGAATCGGGTTGGTGTCGATGAAGATGTCGGTGAAGAGCCGGTAATACTTCATGTGCAGGGCCCGGGCCTCGTCCCAGCGCCCCGCCGCCGCCGCGTGAACCATATCGGCCACGGCCTTCGGGGCGATGTTGGAGGCGACGCTGATGATGCCCTTGGCGCCCACGGCCATCATCGGCAGGGTCAGGGAATCATCGCCCGACAGCACGGTAATGTTGCAGGCGCGCAGGATCTGGGTGACGCGATCCACGCTGCCGCCGGCTTCCTTCACGCACACCACCTTCGGGTGCTTGGACAGGCGGGCGATGGTGGCGACATCGATCTCGCGGCCGGAGCGGCCGGGAACATTGTAGAGCACGACCGGCAGGCCGAGGTCGGCCACGGCCGAGAAGTGGCGGTACAGCCCTTCCTGGTTGGGCTTGTTGTAATAGGGTGTCACCTGGAGGGTGCCATCCGCCCCGGCGGCGAGGGCGTGCTTGGTCAGATCAATCGCCTCCGAGGTGGAGTTGGCGCCGGTGCCGGCGATGACCTTCACCTTGCCGCGGCAGGCCTCGATGGTGACCGCGATGATCTTCTCGTGCTCGGCCACATCCACCGTGGGGGATTCCCCCGTGGTGCCGACCGGCACGATGCCGTCGATCCCGGCCTTGATCTGCAGGTCGATCAGGGCGCGGAGTTTCCCGTAATCCACCTGGCCATCCTTGTTGAATGGCGTGACAATTGCAGTATAGGCACCTTCAAACATGGCTTTCTCCCCTGACTATGTCTTCCCAAGTTTCACGCTGACGAATCTGAGTGGCCGAGGCTCCGTCCACCATCACCTCGGCGGCGCGCGGACGGCTGTTGTAATTCGAGGACATTGAGAACCCATAGGCTCCGGCGCTCAACGCCACCACGAGGTCGTCCTGCTTCACATCCGGCAGTTCCCGGTCCGCGGCCAGGAAGTCGCCTGACTCGCAGATGGGGCCCACCAGGTCGCCCGTGACCTTCTTGTCGGTGGCCGTGACGGGCAGGATTTCGTGGTGCGCCTGGTAGAGGGCGGGCCGGATCAGGTCGTTCATGGCCGCATCCACGACGATGAACTTCTTGAAATGGCTGTCCTTCACGTACTGCACGCGGGCGATCAGGATCCCGGCGTTGCCGACGATACTGCGGCCCGGTTCCATCACCACCTGGAGGCCGAGCTCCCTGAGGGTCGGCACCATGGTGGCGGCGAACACCCTGGGATCCAGCGCTTCCTGGTCGGGCTTGTAATTGATGCCCAGTCCGCCGCCGATGTCGAGATGGCGGAAAGTCGGGTACTTGGCCTTGAGCGTCTT
>JBAXRC010000534.1:0-1908 GCA_037131415.1 bacterium
GGGGGAGGGGGAGGGGCTAGCGAGATTTTCTTTTCCGATTGCTGTTCGGTTTCTTCGCGTTGCTTGCGCAGGGCTTCTTCTATCAGACTCACGGTAGTCTCCTCGCTATATACGGATCAATCGTTGTGATCCCCCTCGTTATGATCGTGGTCCCCGTCGCCAGCCTTGCAGGCATCATGTGCCGTCTGCTGTGTCAGTTTTCTTAGCAATTCCGCTGCGGACTCGGGAGGTTCCGTTCCTGCTTCCAGAAGGGCGACACGCTCATTAATGTATGCCCGTTCAGGAAAAATGGCGAGAGCGTTTTTGAAGAATAGAAGGGCGTCGGCCCGTACGCCCTTCGCCTCCCTGAGAAATCCCAGGAAAGTCAGGATTTCGGCGCGATCCATCTGTTGATTCGTGCTATCGGCCGGGATGAGGGCAAGGGCGGCGGACAGGGCTTTTTCCGCCCCATCAAAGTTGGAGGCCCGGATTGCCATGCGGCCCTTTTCAAGGGGGATCCGGTAATCCGCCGGATTGGACCGCTGGGCCTCGGCAAGGATCTCGTCGGCGAGGTCGCTCCGGTGGAGCCCGGTGGAAGCCCAGAAGGCGGCCACCAGAAAGGCCTCAACGTTGTGGGGGTCGGTCCGGGTGGCGAGTTTCAGCCAGGGCAGGATTTCAGCGCTGTCGGCTCCCTCGGCATGGGCGTGTTGTTCCGGCGTGATGGCGCCCTCCCATCGGCGGAAAATTCCGTGAAGGGCAATCTGCGGCGGGCGGTGGGCAACTCCCTTGTGGAAATACTGGTCGGCGGTGTTGAAAAAGTTGAGGCTGACCGCCTGACGGCTTTCGCCCATCAGCAGTCCGGCCATGCCTCCTTCGGGAGCGGGAAGTGACTGGCTTGTGGCCAGATGGCAGGCAAGGCAGAAGGCCAGTCCCCAGAAGGTCGCCAGGAACGCCCAGGGGCGCAACGCTGAAGCCCCGGAGATCACAGGATGTCCCCGCGTGAAAACCGGCGTTTGCGGTAACCGAGCCATGCCAGTGTGAGGAAAACCCCGGTCATGAATGCGGCGTAGACCAGGATTTCCCCGACAATCAGCCAGGGCGCGTGACCCCAATCATGAATCAGCCTGCGGCGGAGATCGAAAAACTCAAAATGGGGGAACAGGTAGTATAGGGTGTACAGGGCGGATCCCGTCACGCTATTGGCTCCGACCAGCATGGAGGGAACCTGGGGGAGGATCACGAAGGCGGTACCGGTGATGACATAGGTGGTCACCTGGGCTGCATCGCGGTTCATGCGCGCTGAAAGCGCTATTCCGAGGGAACAGATGAGCGACAGGGCGGCGCCATGGAGCAGGATGGCCTGGAACAGAGTGGTGGGATTGAAGGTGCTTCCCTTGATCCAGACCCCCAGACACAGGGTCGCGTAGAAGCAAAGGAGGGAGAGGCAGGTGAGAGACCAGGCTCCGAGCCATTTCCCCAGGATGAGGTCCAGCCGCGACACGGGCTTGGCCAGGAGCGTAAAGAGGGTGCCCTGCTGCTGTTCCTGCGGAAGCAGGCGGACCGATGTGTTGACCGCCAGGATCCAGGCCAGGAGCCAGACCGCCAGGAGCCCCATGTCCTTGACATAACCCGCGACCTGGGACAGCCCGAATACATCGAACGAAAGCAAAGCGGCCAGCAGGGTCGCCAGCAGGATCAGCAGGACGTAAAGATCTTTCCGGCGGATCATTTCCAGCCAGACAATTTTAACGAGCGTCATGACCTTGTTCATGCTGACACCGTATTGATGAAGTACCGCTCAAGGCTTTCGCCGGGGGGGACGAGGGTGCTGACGGGACCCTCGGCAATGAGCCGGCCTTTCGAGAGGATGGCGATCCGGTCGCAGGCGAGTTCCACTTCCGAGAGTTCATGGGAGGAGAAGAATATGGT